>JAIRXI010000287.1 GCA_031268395.1 Tannerella sp.
TTCCATTTTTTACCGCATATGGAGCGGAACTTTATGACTCTGTCATCATACACATACTCCCGTCATCCCTCTTTTTTCCCCGGCATCGCCGGGGCGGGGTCTCGCAATGACGGCGCACGACAGGTTGAAATGCGCCCGATTTGCCCGTCAGGGCATTCATATCAATAGAAAGAGCGATCAAACCGGCGGTGGAACTCCGTACGGAGTTCCATCTTGCAGGGAGACATTCGTATGCTATGGATATGAATGCCCCGACGGGCAAACCCCGTTCATCGTTTATCGTTCATCGTTAAGAAAGGCCCCTGCTCGGCGTAGCGTCCCGCTACGTCGTGTTAAAAGCAAGGCTCCCGCCTTGCGTGCATCCCGCATATAACTGTTTTGTTCGGAATGTGTCTCACGCGATGCGCGCTGCCTGGTTGCGGCGCAAGGCGGGAGCCTTGCTTTTAGCACGACGTAGCGAGACGCTACGCCGAGCAGGGGAGGCGTTCCCCGTGTTCCCTTTTCTACCAACAGTCCGTCCCTGCCGAGCAGGGGCCTTCCTTAACGATGAACGATGAACGGGGGGGCATTGTGTATGTATAATTTTCAGCTTTCCATTTTTAACTTTCCATTGCGGAAGCCTGGGCGGAATGTGGATGAAAAATGGGGGATTATCTGTCTGAAAGGCAGGTTTGCCGTGTGGAGGTCATCAAGCGATTCGTTCCATGAACACATGATTTTACCCGTGAACCGTTTAAATTTATACTTCATGTGGCAAATATCCGTAAAACCATTTATCCCTGCAAATTGTTACATTAAGCGATAAACAGAAGTAATTTTTAATTTAAATTCTATGATGAATCATTTTTACAAAAAGATTTTTTCTGCCGACTTGCAGAAAAGTGTGTGTATGATGGCTTGCTCCATCCTTGTCATGTTCGGTAGCAGCGTGAGCGAAGCGTTTGCCGACAGTGGCAGCGCTCAGCCGGCCTTCCACGTGACCGGCACGGTCACGGATCAGAATGCCGAGCCGCTGATCGGGGTAAATATCAGGGTGAAAGACACGTCTCTGGGGACGATAACGGATTTGTCGGGCGCCTATTCCATTGATGTGCCGAACGCGAACGCCGTACTGGAGTTCAGCTATGTCGGGTATCTGGGGCAGGAAATAGCGGTGAATGCCCGAACGGTTATCCATGTGCAGATGGCGGAAGATGTCGGGCAGCTGGAAGAAGTGGTGGTCGTCGGGTATGGCGTCCAGCGAAAATCGGATGTGACCGGTTCCATCAGCGTGGCAACGTCTGCCGATCTGCTGGCGGCTCCTTCGTTCAACGCCCTGGAGGGACTGAGAGGCAAGGCGGCCGGCGTGAACATTTTCCTTAACACGGGCAATCCGGCCGGCGTGGACGAAACCGGGCCGAGGGTCATCATCCGCGGCGTAAATTCCATCAATACCAGTTCGACCCCCCTGTATGTAGTGGACGGGGTGCAGATGAACGAATTTCATTACCTCAATCCGAACAGTATCGAACGGATGGAAGTCCTCAAAGATGCGTCGGCAACGGCCATCTACGGCGCCAGGGGCGCGAACGGCGTGATTCTGGTAACAACGAAGCGGGGGATGGAAAGCGAAGGCATCAGCGTTTCGTATGACGGCTGGGTCAAGGTGAACGCGCTGGCGAAAAAAATACGGCTGCTGAACGCCAGGGAATTTATGGAAGTGGAAGAACTTGGCTTTGCCAATATCGGGTGGTACAATCCTCATTCACCCAATATCGGCCTGAAACCGGACCGTTCCGATCCAATGATTTTCGACTCGAACGGCCAGCCCCTGTATGACACCGACTGGCAGAAAGAGGCGACGCGCAATGCCTTTTCGCATAGCCATCAGCTGGGCATCCGGCAACAAAGCCGGCTGTCTTCCGCGGGCGTCTTTGTCAACTATACGGACGAAGAAGGGATCATGCTCAACAACTACAGCAAGCGTTTGAACGCCAAGATGGTTTACGATGCCAGTCCGGCAAGGTGGCTGACGGTCAATACGAACCTGGAAGTCAATCATGCGTGGATGAATGGCATCGAAGACACCGGAGGCAACCAGACCGCTCGCCGTACTATTTTTGAAATGCCTCCCATATTCCCCGTCAAGTTCCCCAATGGCAACTGGAGCAACTCGCAGTTTATGGGAAATCTGCTGAATTACGGTCTGGAAGCCATGGCGAATCCGGTACACGAACTGACCACCCGGAAAAGAAACCGCTACCGTACCAAGATTTTCGGAAACCTGGCCTTTGTCTTCCACCTGGCCGAGGGGCTGGATCTCCGCTCCCAGGCGGGTGTCGACGCCAATCTCCGGAGCGACAGGAACTACAGCCCGAATGATCTGATCAACATGTCTGCCCCGAATGGCAAAGCCGACATCTATCATGGCGACCAGCTCTACTGGCAGGAGGAAACGTACCTGAGCTACAACCGGCTGATTGACGGGATCCACCGGATCAACGCTACCCTGGGCATGAGCTGGTCGCAGTATACCGAGACGTCGACGAAAACCGGGAATGTGGAAGGGTTCGTTACGAACTTCTACGGCTACGACAACCTTGGCGCCGGCACCGTGCCGGGCGTCCCGACCTCGAAGTGGGAGCGATGGGCGATGAACTCTTATTTCGGCCGGGCAAGCTATAGCCTGAAAGACAAATATCTGCTCACCGCCACGCTGCGTATCGACGGTTCTTCGCGATTCGGCGCAAACACGAAATACGGCACTTTTCCGTCGGCCGGACTGGGATGGATTCTCTCGAACGAACCCTTTATGAAAGGCACCGCCCCGTGGCTGGACAACCTGAAAATACATACCAGCTACGGGCGTACCGGCAATTCGGAGATCGACGTTTATTCCTCCCTGGCCTCCATGTCGTCGGAAACGGTACTGATCAACGGCATACGGGTGCCGTCGAGCGAGATGTCGCGGATGCCGAATCCCGACCTTGAATGGGAAAAGACAGACCAGTTTGATGCCGGCATCAGCATAAACCTGTTCAACAGCCGGGTCAACCTGGAGCTGGATTACTATTACAAGAAAACAACGGACCTGCTGCTCAACCGTCCGCTACCCTTCAGTACCGGGTTTTCCAGCGTGATGGACAACATCGGGCGGGTAGACAATCAGGGAATCGACTTTCTGATAAACACCGTCAACCTCCCGCGCGGGAAATTTTCGTGGGAAACGACCCTGAGCCTGAGCTACAACAGGAACGAAATCAAAAAGCTGGGCAAAAACAATGAAGACATCATCACCGATCCCGGTTTCGTGGGCGGGAATATCATCCTGCGCGTGGGCGAGCCGCTCTCGTCGTTCTATGGCTACCGGAGGCTGGGCGTCTGGAGAACGGACGAAGCGGACGAAGCCGCCAAAGCGGGCGCCGTGCCCGGAGAGGCCAAACGCTCGAAAGACAGGGAAATCATCGGGCATGGACTGCCCAACCTGACCGGCAGTTTCATCAACAAATTGGCGTATGCCCGTTTCGACTTGCTCCTGGATCTGCAATTCGTCACCGGTGTGGATTCGTGGCAGTTGTTTATGCATTCGACCGAAGACCGGACCGGCATCGCCAATGTGATGGCCAGTGCGCTGTATGACGCATGGAGGCCGGACCGGCAGAACACCATGGTGCAGCAGGTCCGACAGCAGAACTATTCGGGACAGAACAGCAACTCGGATTCCCACTGGGTGGCCGACGGTTCCTACCTGCGCGGAAACCTTATCCAGCTGGGATACACGCCCGACGGCAAGCTGCTGGGAAAGTGGAAACTGAAAAGTCTGCGTCTGAACCTGAGCGTCGGCAATGCTTTCCTGATTCATTCCCGGGACTTCAAGGGATACGATCCGGAAGGCTCCTCGAACACGGCGCATTTCGGGCAGAATATTTTCTTCTTCGAATATCCCCGCGCCAGAAACTATTCCCTGGGCCTGAATCTCGGCTTTTAAATCTCAAACGCTATTAAACAGATAAAAATGAAAAAGATATTAGTATTGGCAGCCTGTCTGCTGGGAACGGTTTCCTGCGAGAAATTCCTGGAAGAAAATCCGAAAAGTTCCATTTCCATGTCCTCCTTTTTTACCTCGGCCGCAGACGGCTACGCCGCCGTAAACATACTGTACCGTAACGGTTTTCCGTCATACTGCAATGCCACGAGCGCCTACGTGGGGCCGAACATCATGTATGGCGGATACAAGTCGGGGTTTTTCGACAACCTTTACAAAGGCCAGGAAGTCTTCGTACAGTACTGTCAGAACCTGAACATAGACGCCAGCGTCAGCAACTCGCAGTTGCAGGGCATCTGGGAACCGGCCTACAAGGCCATTGTGCGCGAGGCCAATTTTGCCATCAAATACCTGCCCGGATGTCCCGGACTGAGCGACGGCGAGCAAAAGCGCCTGATCGCGGAAGCCCGGTTTTTCAGGGCGCTGAATTATTTTTACCTGGTAAAAATGTTCGGCGCCGTTCCGCTCGTCAGCGAACCTTACGAGTCGCTGGACAACCTGTACGTCCGGCGGTCGGCGGAATCCAAAGTCTATGCCTTCATTGTGGAAGACCTGGAAGACGCGCTGAATCATGGCGGCCTGGCCGACGTCCCGATGCCCCTGAACGGCTTCAGAATCTCCAGGGGTAGCGTAGCGGCCCTGCTGGCCGACGTCTACCTCAACATGGCCGGCTATCCGCTGAACGACGTCGCCAGGTATGCCGACGCCGCGCGGGTGGCCGGAAGCCTGGCGGGCAATCCTGCCTACGGACTGATCCAACACGCGGACCGGGAAAAACAGAGCGCCTACAGCCGCCTGCGCACCTCGGACAGCGAGAAGGAATACCTGTATACGGTAGAGTATAACACGTCCATTTCCGACGGGGGATGGAGGCCGACCTATACCCTGCCGGGCGAGGCTTCGACCTGGGGCGAATTTACATACGACATCACCTGCCTCGTGTATGACCCTGTCGACGTGCTGCACAAAGCATACGACATCACCGGCGACCTGCGCTACCGCGACGGCCAGTATTTCCATTCGTCCTACACGCAGGTAAAGGGCGCAAACGCCGGGACGGTCCGCGACCTGAACGGCAAGCGTCCTTTCTTCTGGTTTGAAGAGGATGCGCTGCTGAACACGCGCCGTTCGGAGAAAGACCAGGTGCATTACCGCCTGGCGGAGATGTACCTGATTGCAGCGGAAGCCATCGCACAGACGTCGGGCGTCACGGACGAGGCGGCCGGATACCTGGCGGAAGTCGAAGCCAGGGCCTCCCTGAACCGGACGAAAGAGCAGATCAGGGCCGAACTGCTGCGCCTCTCGAAAGACGACTTCATCCGGGAAGTGTGGACGGAAAAGATACGCGAGTTTATCTTTGAAAACAAGATCTGGAACGACATCACCCGCACGCGGATGTACCCGGCGGTTGTGGGCGGACGGTTCACGTTTGTCAACCTGATCGGCGCACAGAATCCCTGGGGAAAGACCTTTACCGAAAAAGATCTGTATTTCCCGATCTGTTCCCAGGCCATGCAGCGCAACCCGGAACTGGCTGCAGATCCGGTTCAGTGATCCGATGCCGGCCGCGTGCGGCGGACTGATTCCGTGCAGCGCCGGCGGCATCGCACTGCGGAGGCGGGATATGCCCCGCCTCCGCATCTTTTGTCCCCCATATCTGCGCAAATCATTCAAATCTGCGTCATCGGCGTGCTTTTGTCGCACTCCCTTCATTTGATCGGCTTTTCATTTGACCATATCCGCAGAAATCCGTATCTTGCGGCGTTTTTTCGGACGGGGAGGTTTTGCCGCG
>JAIRXI010000369.1 GCA_031268395.1 Tannerella sp.
CTGGACGAGTTTGTGAACGCCTGCCATCCGAAATACATTTCGTATGACAACTATTCGCTCTACGGCGATACGCTGAACGAAGACCGTTTCTACGGCAATCTGGAAACCACGCGCAAGAAATCCCTGCAACACGGGATACCGTTCTGGAACGTGATTCTCGGCAATACGCACTTCCATTACGCCGAACCTTCGGCCGCCACGCTTGGGATTCAGGTCTATTCGACGCTGGCATACGGCGGAAGAGGCATCGGATACTTCACGCATTACGCGCCGGAATTGGGAAATTACCGGCTTGCGCCCGTCGACCAGTTCGGCTACCGGACAACAACATGGGAGCTGATGCGAAACATCAACCTGCAAATACACGCTCTCGCTCCGGTATACTGTACGCTGAAAAGCGTCAATGTTTTCCATTCGAGCAAGGTGCCGAAACATGCGCATGGAATAGCATCCGCCGTGCATCTCAAATCAATCGGCGAAGGCCATTTCCTTGTCGGCGAGTTTGTCGATCCGGCAGGGAAACCCTATCTGCTCGTTGTCAACAAGGATATCCGGAACTCCGTTCAACTGAAGGTGTCCTTCAAAAAGGAAGGCAAGATACTTCTTGTCAGTCCCTACGGAGGCGGAAAGGTACAGTTCGAAGGCGAACAGGACTGGCTCGCTCCGGGCGCAGGCGCACTGCTGACCGTGGAAGGAAATTAAGCCTGAAACTGCGCTCCTCCTTTCTCCGGGTGTATTTCAAATGATCGTTTTTCCTGCCTGTGTCCGTCGTTGCGAAATGGCGCGGCATGTGCCAGTCAATGCGAACGCGGCGAAGCAATTTAGCGAGGCGTCTTTCCAGTTTGGCGAGGCGTCCAGCATTGTCAGCAGTTATGGAGACGGCTCAAAGTCTGAATATCGAACGGTTGTACCATTTCACCGAACCGTCCGCCGTCTACATGAACGTCGCCGGCGGACTTGGCATCTTCGGCAGTTTCCAGTCCGGCGCCGTCAGTCTGGACATGCCCGTGCAGGACCGGGAATGGTGATGTGTCTGCCGGCAACGGAACCCGGCCCGCCCGAAATACCTTTCGACATCCCCTTCGCCTCCGGACAGCGCGCGGTCGACCCCGATTTCCGGTGCATTTCCAACAGCGTGGGCGACAGGCGGATTTTCGAGGCGGAAAACATCATTCCCCTCCTGCAGGAAACGGGGCTGAGGGTGCACAAAACCGTCTGAACCGGACATCGGAGAAATGATACGCGGCTATATTTCAGACAGTCGCACTGTCCGGTTCATCCCGCATGAACCGGACGGCACGGGGCGCGCAGACACGTTACGCCGGGGCGCGCAGACACGTTACGCCGAGGCTCGTAAACACCTTACGACGGGGCTCGTAAACATCTTACGACGGGGCTCGTAAACACCTTACGCAGGGGCGTACAAACACGCTGCGCCGGTCGGTACAGCCCCGCAGCCATCCGATATAGCCACATGAAACCCCGCCGCGATGGGAAAAAAACCGTGCCGTAAGGCTGTTCGTATCGAAAGTAGAATTGATATATCTTTAGCTCTCTACATTGAAAAAGATGATTTGTGAATCAACACAAGACGGGTGCATTTGGGATGTTACCTTCAGCTGGACACTATTTGCACGATGAGCAGTCTTCCTCCTTCTTCTTTTGACAGAAGGATTTGTTTTCCGTCGGTCAGCGTAACGGGATGGCCAACCGGTATTTTTTTCCCTTCCGTCTTATCTTCCAAATCGGGTAACCGCTGATTGATTAAAAGCCACTGACGATTATGGAAAACGAAGTAGCCCGCCGGTTTTCGCTGTTCGTCCGTCAGTTTTTCGTTCGGAGAAATATTCCGGTTCACATGCCACGGGTAAAGATACTGGTTGTGATAGACCATCAGTCTGTAATCATCCGGCGTGAAGGAACCGGCTCGCCGGGACGAATAGAGGTTCAGAACCGGCAATGTCCCCCGGTATTCCGTACCGCAAAATGGGCATCGGGGTTTCGTCGTGTTGTCGAACACAAACCATTTGTGCCAACATTTCGGATTTTGGCAGGGCTGCATCAAATCTACCGTCTTCAATAAAGCGTCTTCCCATTCTCCTGCGGTTGGACGGAGAGCTGGATTGTGCAAACTGTTGACGAACGACCTGTCAAACATTTTTTTCAGGTAGGGGCCGCAGACGGTATACGGAATTTTAACCGGGTCGGCCTGTGGCAACTGAGAAGGTTGCAGGTCTTTCACTTTCACCCGGTTGGAAGCGTCGGTCGGATGTTCAATAAACAATGCCTTCGAACCCATGGACAATTCTTCGTCTTTCGCCGAGTCCAAGTCGTGCACTTTCCCGCCGCGCAGCGGATGACGGTACAGCAGATACATGTAAACCATCACAGCAAGTGCATGCTTGTCTGTAGCTATACTCGGCAGTCTCCGTGCCGGATCGTTTTTCGGCAGGAGTTTGGTGGCAATGACTTCAGGCGCAATGAAATCAGGCGTTCCCAACACATCAGGCGGATATTTTCCCGGAACGACCAACCCGTCAATATCAATAATCGCGGCGCGTCCGGAAGTCGGATCTATCAGCACGTTCTTGTACGAAAGATCCGAATGGGCCAGCCCGGCAGCATGCAAGCGCCTCACTGCACGGCTGATGCGAATGCATATCTGAAAATATTTAAACCAGTCGCCCTTTTCTTCCGGCGCAAGAAACTTGTTCTGATTCTTGGCGGAAGCAAACCATTTACCCTCTTTCTCTTTTCCTTTAATGCCCAGAAAATCATTGTTTATCGAGCCTGTGGAAAAGAAAAAATGCTTGGGATAAGTCGGACAGACCAGCCCTAATTTTCCCTTGTATTCCACGATTTTGGTCGGCCAGCAATACAACTCTTTCCAGTATTCTCCGCCCTGCCGGTTGAATATCCGTTCCTTATAGGTGTGCGTAATGTTCTCCAGACGGTCTTTTGCGTTAAAGTCCTGCCTGTCTCTGAAAAATGCCACTACATACGACTTGTCGGGACTGAAATAGACGTCCTTCATGCCGCCCGCTCCGATGATTTCATCTACAAACGCGACCGGAGAACCGTCGATTGCCGTCAATTTGATTGTATTAGCCATGGGTCCGCCCGTTTTTAAAACAAGATAGCAATGGTTCGGTCGTCATGATTGCCTTTCGACCAGAAATCCAACCATTTCAGCAGTTGACCGGCTGCTTCTTCGTTATCATCCGTAAAATCGACCCGGGCATGGTCTTCGTTATTGCCGTTGAGGTCTTCCCATAAGGCATGCCACTTTTCAATCCTGCTCAGGTTCGCGTCCGTTTCAAATTTGGGATCGGTGACGCCGTCGGTCATCAAAACCAGCGCCGTAAAATCGGGATAAATATCGAAACGCAATCTGCGGTAGATTTCGGTGGCCTGCATGATTTCCGGCATGGTGAGGAAGCGTGTTTGTCCGGCAAATTCTCCGCCGTCGGGTTCGCCCATAATTTTCAGGAAAGGCGGTTCCGTCCGGTATACGCCAATACCTCCGTCGCCCACCCAGAATGCGCCGATAAACCACCCGAAATCGAATTTCTTGCAGATGGACAGAAGTAATGTCGTCGCATAATCCTTCATGGGATTGCCTTTCGAAGCGGCTTCCCTTTCAATGGATTTGTAAGCCTTAAACGCCGCATTGCCAATGATGCCGTACAGAATCTTCCCCACTTCGTTCCGGTGCTCCTGCGATTTTTCCTTTTCAAAAAGAGCAATTGTCTTTTCAAATTTATCTATCTGTTCAGGAATCAGTGTCTTGCAGATTTCTATGACCGTTTGACAGGCTATTTGTGAGCCTCGTCTGGAGAATTTAGCCGAGCCGGCGCCGTCGGCTACTACCATCGTGTACCATTCGGTCGATTCGTCGAAATGCAAGGCAAAATCGTCGTCGCGCGGCCTGCCTTCATGGGCATGCGAACGCCCGCGCTGGCTGGCGGCTACCATATCCTTGCGCTTTTCTTCCGTTTTGCTTAGCCCCAGAAATCGCGTCATGATTTTGGATTTGACTTTTACAAATTCCTTATCTTCATCCGGTTTGTAATATTCAATTTCCAGCGGAGTCGCGAACTTATTCCACAGCGAGCGTGGGTTGGGATTGATGATTATCGTCAGAGCCTTTTGAATCGGCGGTTTTTCTCCCGGACGATCTTTGCGTTTGCATTGCAGCGTGATTTTATGATCACCTGACCGGGAAGGGAGGCCTTTGATTTGCTTCTGCTCCGTATCATACTGTAGCCCGATAGCTTCCAGTCCTTCAAAACGGACATCTGCAACTTCCGGCAACAGCGTTTCCGCATCAAAAGAAGCGGCGTATGGACAATTCACCTTTCCGTTGGGGAAAGAAATATGGATGCTCTTTATCTGTGCCACAAATGCCTCATCCCTGGCCTTTTCTCTGGCTTCGTCATCAGGTAATGCGGTTCCTGTTATCATGATTTTCCCGTTTTATGATTAGCCTCTTGTTCTGTTTACATCGAAACCAGTGGTTCCGGAACTGTATTCCGCTTGATTACCGCACCAAGGGCAGGTACTGACCTTTTCTGTCCCCACGCAATGTATTTTACCGCAGGTTTCGTCAAAGGCCAATCCGAATTGATTCCCGCAACACGGACACACAGGTCCGCCAACCAATATATCTGTGTTGATCTTCAGGTTAATCGCATCTTCGTCCGACAATTCGTAGTAGGAACTGTCTACTTTGAATGCCCCAACCAGCTGGAACCTGAGGCCGACATCTCCTCTCGCATCCATATACACGTTTTTCCGGTATTTAATCACGTAGGGACGTTTCGTGTTTTGACATTTTGCGGCCAATACCACAAAATTGTCGTCTACCACAGGCTGATAATCCTGTTTGGACAAATCAATTTTGGTTATCGTTCGGTCATCAAACTTGGCCAGTTCAAAGCCGGTCAAATTGTTTTCGACGCTCAGACTGCTCGTTTTGATGGAATCCGTTACCCACTTGAAAAACTGTTGATAGGCGTTCGCATCTGTATTATTGAAACACAGGACATTTTCAGTCAACTCGCCGAGTATCCGGTTATCTGTGCTGTCGCCAAACGAAATCGCCACTAAATTCGCCGTTTGCTGCCAATTCTGCTTCCATTCGGCAATGGCTGCTTTCAGGTCGCTCGGACTGTCGGTCGGAACGCCGTCCGTAAACAGGAAAACAATCGGTTTCCAGTCGCCTTTTTGTTCAAAGGTCGTCCGTACGAAATTTTTTCGCAGTTCGTACATCAAGTGCCCCAAGCCTTTACTCAGTGACGTGCCGCTGCCTACGGGAAATTTGGGTGGATAGAAACTGGTCACTTCCTGCAACGGAGCAAGGGTTTTAGGCTGACCGGCAAATACAATTACGGATATCCACGCTGTTTCCAGCGCATAAGGGTCTGTGCGTAAATTTTTGATTATGGATGCCATCCCGTCCTGTACCTGCTCAATCGGTTCACCGACCATTGATTCGGAAACGTCAATCAGGAAATATATTGGTAATCGTCTCATTTCTGGTTTATTAAAACTTAATAATTGACTGAATTAATGTACACTTTGGCCGGCCCCTGGATTTGATACATGCTTATACCTTCTCCTCCGAGAAATCCTTTTCCCGAAAAGTTGGCCGAGAGTTGGCTTTGAGCGGCAGCGTCGATGCACAGAAAACTTTTTTCGTCCACAAAAACCATATCTCCGCAGGACACGTCCAGGCAGATAGCCGTTCCCATAGAATCCAGGAATACGGTTCCGCTTCCGCTTATCTTCTGCATAATCAGGCCTGTCCCACCGATAAGCGATGACAGATTCAGCGAAAAATCAATGTCCACATCCTTGGAGGATGCAACATAAAACCCTTTACGGCAGATAATTCCACTGGGAAACGCGGTCAAGTCAACCGGCAGGAGACCCATTTTGCCGGCAACCATCAGTTTCCGGCTGGCAGAGGCATTGTTGACCAATTCCACAAGAAACAGGCTTTCGCCTGAAACCGTCCGTTTCAACAGGCCGGTAAGCCCCTTGTTCACTATTTTGACCTTTTTATCTATACCACCTTCGTGATAGATAATGGCGCCTCTTCCGCAATAAAACTTTTCGCCATAGCCCAGTTCGACTTCCAGACTTTTCAAATCATACCCGATTATCTTGCAGTTCATTGCTTTATCGAATTAATAGAGTTGATCATTTGTTTTCCTGATTAAAGTGCGCCCATGTCGTAATGGGCGGGGTATTATCCGGTGGGACCTGGATATCAAACTCCTGCATGACATCCTGCGTGATATCCTTCCCTTTGAAAGCCGTGTACAATGAGCCGACGGTATAAATCGGTCCTCCGGGTATTTCCCACCAGCCGAGGAAAAAATTCATAAGGAAATATCGCCAGCCATACCGAAAGGCATGTTCTCCCGGACGGAGGAAATAAACGTCGGAAGTCCGGCGGAGCGTTGTTAAAACAATGGCTATGTTGTAGGTAAAGTACACAAATCTGGCTCCCTGCTCTACTTCTCTACGGATATTTTCTACCGAAAGTTTGTCTATTCCTTTTACCATTGGATTTTTATCAGATGGATACTGTTTACGGATCAGATAACGGTATGTACTTCGGGCGGCGGCGGGGGCAACGGCAGTTCGTCCGTCGCTCCGATACTCCGGTTTCCTGCGCTTACCGATGCCGACACCCATTTGAAAAACTGCCGGAAGGTTGCTCCGTCGGCAGTCTCCAGGTTTACAATCCTGTCCGTAAACTGCTTTACGTTTTCGTCATTGATTTTACCTCCCACAAGGCACACGACAATACTGCCGAAATGCTTCCGTTTCATTTCCTGAACAGCGTGCTGAAACAGTTGCGCATCGGAAACCCGTCCGTCACACATGATAAACAGCAGAGGCATCCAGTCGCCCTTGCGTTCGGGCGTACTCAATATCACCTCCGTATCTACCTTTCTGCACACAAACTCCAGCGCTTCGCCCAGATGCGTACCTGCCGCCACGGGCTGGTTGAGGGACGGTATCTGCATACTTTCCAGCTCCGTAAGCGGCAGAATCTGTTCGGGCGAACGGTTAAACGTAATGATGCTTAAATACACGGACTCCAGCGCAAACGGGTCTTGCCGCAGGCTCGCCACCATCGTTTCCAGTCCGGTTCTGATGGCTTCGATGGGTTCGCCACGCATGGCGCCGGAAGTCTGTATCAAAATATAAACCGGCAAACGTCTCATGTCATACCACAATATTGACTTCCGGAGGCGGAGGCGGAAGTTCGCTAAGTCCACCTACGTCGACGCCGCTTGCTTCCACTTTCTGACTGCCGGTGCTTACCGATGCGGAAACCCATTTGAAAAAAGCTTTAATGGTCGCACTGTCTGCCGTGTCCAACTGAACCACTACTTCCGTGATTTGCTGCAACACTTTGGTATCGGCTCCATGACCGGTCGCACAAGCAACGACAACACCCGTTTTCCGTTTTTGAAATTCGCCAAGCCCTTTCTGCCAGTTGTCGGTAGGCGCGCCGTCGGTCATAAGAAACACCAATGGTTTCCAGTCGCCTTTCACTTCAGCGGTGGTCCTGGTGACCTCCGAATCTATCCTGCCGGCAAGCAGAGACAGGGCTTCACCCAGCGCCGTCGCCCCGGAAGCATGAATGTCAGGCATTTGAAACATGGACAGTTCGGTCAGCGGCACAATTTGTCTGGCCGAACTGTCGAAAGTAATCACGCTTAAAAAGGCCGTTTCCAATGCATAGGGATCTTGCCGTAAGGTCGAAATCAACACTTGCACGCCGTTTTTTACGGCCTCTATCGGCTCTCCCGACATGGAACCGGAAGTGTCCAACAGCAAATATACAGGCAGTCGTCTCATATTGATTATTTACTTTGCATAAGATTGAGCGATTCGCTGAATCGTCTGCCCCAAAAATCGGTCTTCAAAGGCGTCTCCAATGGCATTGAATTTCCATTCGCCGCTCTTTTTGTAGAGTTTTCCCATAATCAGCGCCCTCTTGTTTACGTATTGCGATTCCGACGCCACATTGTAGGACGCAAAAACCGTGTTTACACGTTTGGGTGTACCTTCATATATTCTGATTTTAGCGTAGGGAATCTGCGAAAAATCTTCTTCTCCTACATTATTCAAAAAAAAGAATATTTGTTCCACCTGACTGTTCAGCCGATTCAAATCAACGGTAATAATTTCATTGTCAAGGCCGTCATCGCCACCGCTATCCCCTTCCAGATCGTCGCCGGAATGATGGAGCGCCGCATCACCGGTGTCCAATTTTCCCGGAGGCAAACCGAATTTCTTCAGCAGTTCCACTTTATACAAGGGGGAATAAATATGATCGCAAATGTTTTTGTTTGCATCAATCAATACGCAACTTAAATCCAAATCCACATCTTTTGTTTTTGTCACGAGTTTCCTCCCCAGTCCCAGGAAGCCGGACGGTTCTGCGGCTTGATATTCTATTCCGCCCCAGTTAACTCCTACACAGAAGTTTGTTAATTTATTGCCGGAACTTTTTTCAAGGTTGAACCGTTCGCCTTTTTCCAGCTTTTTTCCCAAGTCAATTGCCATAATTGTAATTTTCTAAAATACATTTATTTGATTCCGTCAAGCATATTTGTCAACAAAATACTGAAGTCCGCCTTTGTAACCAATGCCCATCGCTTCAAATTTCCATTCGTTCGCCTTTTTATACAAGCGGCCAAATTCCACGGCTGTTTCAACCGAAAAATCTTCGTCCAGTTCGTATTTGGCGATTTCCTCGCCGGTCTGGGCATTGTAAATCCGGATAAACGAATTATGTACCTGTCCGAAATTTTGTTTTCGCGCCTCATACTCATGGATAGTTACCGTAAAAATAATTTCCTGCACCCGGGAATCCACCTTATTCAGGTCGACCGTGAGCGTTTCGTCGTCTCCATCGCTGCTGCCGCCCGTGGTATCGTCGCCGGACGATTCCACGGCGCCATCCGGCGACTTCGGATTGTTGTAGAATACAAAAAAATCTTCTTCAAGTAACTTTTTGTTACTGCCCACCATGAATGCACATGCATCCAAGTCAAAATCGAATCCTGTTCCTTCGTTCGGGTCCCATCCCAATCCTACACCTACTTTCGACAGCCCAATCTCAATCCGCTGTCCTTTTGTCAGATTAATTGCCATTTCTTTCGTTTTTTTGTTACATAAATTCAAATTCAGCACACGCAACAAGATGAAAATCCATCTACCGCTACATTCTGTGTGCATTTTAGATTTCGCAAATATATGGCTTTTTTCTTTTTCTGGCGCACATTACTGCGATATTTTCAAAAAAAAATATTGGAAATGCTGCAATACAACGAATTGAGAATATCAGCACCATGTCGGCAGGTTCGGCAGTTGTAATATCCACTGACTTTATCCGGCCAGTACAAAGCTGCGTTAAATGTGGAGTACCTCAAAAAAATTATAAACTTTTGATGCGGTTGCCCTGATACTTTTCCAACTGGTTTTGCTTCTGTCTTCAAAAAGACAGACACTTTTCCAATTGGTTTTGCCTCTGTCTTCAAAAAGACAGACACTTTTCCAACCGGTTTTGCCTCTGTCTTCAAAAAGACAGACACTTTTCCAGTTGGTTTTGCCTCTGTCTTCAAAAAGACAGATACTTTTCCAATTGGTTTTGCCTCTGTCTTCAAAAAGACAGACACTTTTCCAATTGGTTTTGCCTCTGTCTTCAAA
>JAIRXI010000004.1 GCA_031268395.1 Tannerella sp.
TATCGGCGATTGCTTCGTTCCTCGCAATGACGGCCCACGACAGGTTGAAATGCGCCCTGCTCGGCGTAGCGTCCCGCTACGTCGTGTTAAAAGCAAGGCTCCCGCCTTGCGCCGCAACCAGGCATCGTGCATCGCATGAGACACCATCCGAACAAAACAGTTATATGCGGGATTCGCGCAAGGCGGGAGCCTTGCTTTTAACACGACGTAGCGGGACGCTACGCCGAGCAGGGCGCATTTCAACCTGTCGTGGGCCGTCATTGCGAGGAACGAAGCAATCGCCGATACACGCAAGGATTGCTTCGTTCCTCGCAATGACGGTGCACGGCGCGCTGTCCTGCCATAACGGGCACAGGTATGAAGAATGACATTTTGAAATGCACCCGGTTTGCCCGTCAGGGCATTCATATCCATAGCATACCAATAGCGCCCTTGCAGAATGGAACTCCGTACGGAGTTCAACCGCCGGTTTGATCGCTTTTTCTATGGATATGAATGCCCTGCGGGCAAACCCCGTTCATCGTTCATCGTTCATCGCTCATCGTTAAGGACGTTCATCGTTAAGGACGTTTGGACACGACGGGGATATAGACTTCCGCAACCACTTCGCCGGCGCTCATCCCGGCGGGCGTGCGGAGATACTTTTCGAAAGAAGCCATGCTCCGCAGTTCATACGGATTGTTGGGCATCCAGTGGCGGTAGATGTAACAGTAGAGCATCTCCAGGTTTTCGCACGTGCCCCTGAAAGGGAACACGGCATACAGTCCGCCGTCGACGGTCTGACGTTCAAAAATTCCGCCAGGCTTCCTGCCTCCGGCACAGGCAATGCCGACGTGCATGCAGCCCTGTTCGGGACGGGCGAGCGTCGAAAAGTCCCGCATCAGGAAGATGTACTCGTGGGTCGGGTCGGGAATGCCGTTCACGTTCATGTAGCGGATGATCCTTTGCCAGGCCGTGCGACCGGCATCGGGATTTCTGAACGGATTAACCACCCGGGTGGCGATCACGGTCTTCGGCCCGACCTCCCGGAGGTGGGGTTCAATAAACACATTTTCCGTCCGTCCGGCGTGTATGCGCGCGTCCTGCGGATGCCTGCGAAATTCCGAAGGCGTAGCGCCATAGTATTTGTGGAAGGCTTTCGAGAGGGCCTGCGGACTTTGATATCCGGTCTGCTCGGCAATTTCCATCAGCGTCTGCTTTGTTTCGGCCAGCCTGGAGGCTACCTTTTCCATGCGCAGCCGGCGGATATACCGGCCCGGACATTCGCCCAGCATGGTTTTGAAAATCCGGTGAAAGTGGAAGCCGGAAATGTGAACGACTTTGGTGAGGCTGTGCAGGCTGACCGGCTCGTGCAAATGTTCGCTGATGTGATTGACGGCGGCATTCATGGCTTTGAAGTATTCCCGGTGGGCGGATTCGCGCGCCTGCCAGCGCTTGAGGGCGGGCAGGCGTACCCGCATCCGTAGCGCCAGTTCGTTTCCGGCAAACGTGCGGCTGCCCGCTCGCTCCGCCCGGTCCAGCAGACGGATGAAATGTTCCGTCTTTTCGGCCGGGGTCATGTCGCCGGTAAATTTCCCGTTCGGGAAACAGTAGCAGCAGAAGTCGGTGCGGAGGCTGCCGTCCCGGTTGCACCCGAAGTCTCCGGGAGCCGCCGGCAACATGCCACAGCCCCGGCAAATCTTTGTCTTTGTTCGCATTGTCCTTACTACGTAAATTTCAGCATTTCAGGATAAAGGTACGGCTGCCCCGGAGGGAGGCAAAACGGATTTCCGCACGCCTTCCGCGCGTTTTGATGTTTCCCGGAAAAATACATGCGGACCGGCTTCGGATGCGGGAAAAAATCCCAGCCGCGGCCTCCCGCCCGGAAGAATTTACGGATCTTTGCAAAAAAAGAATGTGGAGGTCACGGTTTTTTACAAAAAACGGCCCCGGTTCCGGAGGGCGCTGCGGGCCGTTGCTTCATTGCCGGCACGCAGAGGACGCGGACGGTACGGATTTGCGCAGCTCATGGCAGAAAATCTGCGTAAATCCCGAAAATCCGCGTCATCTGCGTGCCTGTAATGAGGTCCGCTAAACGACTCTGGCGTGTGCCCGTTCCGGAACCGGGGCGCGACTAAAAAAACGCGGCCTGCTCCACCTTGCGGATCAGGGCCTCCACCTTGTCCTTCGACGCCTGGAAAAAGCGGAACCGTTCCCTTTCCGATGTTCCGCCGCTGATCAGGGTCGATTTCAGGATCAGGTTGTTGATCCATTTCCGGGTGCTGTCGCACAGGGCGGCGTTGCTGGTGGTGATGCTGTTGACGGCATAGAGTTTGACCGTGCAGGCCCATTCGCTGCCGTGGCGGGCCAGGATGATATTGCTGCCCGGATCAATGGAACAGATGTAGAGAAAAAAGGGCGTGCGCTTCTGGTCGTCCTTGTAGCCTGTTTCCGTCGAACGGCTTACCCCGTCCAGCAGTTCGAGCAACTGGCGGAGCAGGACGAGTACCGCTTCGCGGCTGTCGAACGCGCCGATTTCCATGTAAAAGTCCAGCGGCCGGAGTATCGTGTTCACCGTCTGGTCTGTCCATATTTCTCGCGACGGGACCTGCTGGTATTCCCGAAACAGTTGCCGGTGCAGCGACGGATAGATCTTTGCGTCCATCCGGCTGTAGAACTCGCGGAAGGAAATCCGCTCCGGCGCGAAACTGTCATACCACATATATAACTTGAAAAACAGGAGCTTTTCGTGGTTCAGGAAATGATAGAAGGGTATATGCTGCGCCGTGAAAAACAGTTCCCGGTCTTCGGCGGCGTCGGGTGCGCCGAAGATTTTCAACAGCTGCCTGATGTGACGGATATAGTTCGGCTGGTCGACCTTGACCGGGGTATAGCGGAACAGGACGCCCTGCTCCGAGTCGTAGCTCAGCAGCTCGTCCAT
>JAIRXI010000104.1 GCA_031268395.1 Tannerella sp.
ACATGACAGCAAAGCGCATACGACGTCGCCGGCGAACGAAGTGAAGTAATCCGGGTCGTCGCCTGTGCCTGGATTGCTTCGCTACGCTCGCAATGTCGGGAGGGCTGGTTTGGGTACTATATTGAGTATTCATATAAAGGATATATTTGCCGAATACACGACTGTCTCGAAAGTCGCGTCTCTTCGTCATTGCGAGGGCGCAGCCCGAAGCAATCCGGGCACAGGCGACGATCCGGATTGCTTCACTGCGTCCGGCGGCGGACGTTTGACGGGATTGCCCGTTCCCGTTCCCCGCCGCCGTTAACATTCCTTTTTTTTTAACGGAAAGATTGCGGACAATAAAAAAAGCGTATATTTGGCGTCGAAAAATCGGGAAATTATGTCGCGTGACAACTATGGACAACACTTATCGGCAATGGAAAGCCTGTTTAAAAGATTCTACAAACCCTTGCGGGCGTATGCGTTCCGTTATGTGAATCATGAGGCGACTTCCGAAGATATCGTGCAGGATGTCTTTCTTGAACTCTGGGAGCGGCGGGACGGCATTCGTTTCGACGACCCCGGCGCCGTCAAGTCCTATCTTTTCAAATCCGTGTACAATCAATCCATGAACGTGCTGAACTCCATTAGCCGGAACGAACTCCGTTTGCCGGACGGCATGGACGAAAACGTTGCGCCCGGCTACGGCCTCCCGTCCCACGCGTTCAATCAGGAACACTCGCTGCTTCTCGACGAACTCGAAGCCGAGATTGCCGGCTTCGTCGAAACGCTTCCCCCGCAATGCAAAAAAGTCTTCACCCTCAGCCGCACGCACGGCCTGAAAAACCGGGAAATCGCCGAACAGCTGGACATCAGCATCAAGGCCGTGGAGAAACACATCCACAAGGCCCTCTCCGGCCTGCGGAAACACCTCCGGGCGAAGGACCTGCTCTCTATCGCGTGCCTGTTTTATCATTTATACTGAAAAAAAAATTCCGGGAAGAGGTAGGGTAAGGCGCCATTTTTTTGTATTGCTATACAAAAACGGATTCGAACATGGAAAATCGGACAACAGAGATGGACATTATCATCATCCGGCAACTGGACGGCACGGCCACCTCCGGTGAAAAGCGGATGCTCCTCCAATGGCTGAAAGCCTCGGACAGGAACCGGACGGATTATGTCGAGATACGCGACCTGTGGCTGTCGTGCGGCGCGGCGGCAGGCGGCGACGAGGCAACCCTCAGGGCGCTGAACCGTCTGCTGAACCGCCTGCGCAGCGAACGGCCGTCCGTCACAAGGGAGAGGAGGCTCCTGCGCTGGTACCGCGCCGCCGCCGCCGTGGCGCTTCTCCTGCTGCTGGGCGCGGGAGGCTGGTTTGCCGCAAATCCGCGCACGGACGGCAAAACGGCAACGCTTCAAAACCGCCTGATTACGGCCAGAGGCAGCAGCGGGAAAGTTATCCTGCCGGACGGAAGCGCCGTCCGGCTGAATGCCGAAAGCAGCCTCACTTACCCGGAATCGTTCGACGGCGCGGAACGGCTGGTTCACCTGGAGGGCGAAGGCTATTTCGAGGTCGCCGCCGACCGTACGAAGCCGTTCGTCGTTCAGTCGGGCGATTTGGCGGTGGAAGCGCTCGGAACCGTGTTCAACGTATCCGGCTATTCGCGGCAGCGCCGGACGGAAGTGCTGCTGCTGGAGGGGAGCGTCAGGGTGACTTCCCCCGTCTTCGGGAAAGACGTCCTCCTCACTCCAAATCAGATGCTGGAACTGACCGGCGAAGGGGAAATCCATATCCATAAGGCGAATGCCCGGTGGCATACATGCTGGATACACGACCGGATAGTCTTCGACAACGACTGCCTGTCGGATATCATCATCGCTCTGGAAAGCTGGTACCGCATAGACATCGAATGTCCGGCGGCATTTGCCGAAAAGACGCGGATGTCGTTCACCGTCGGCACGGAAAGCATACAGGAGATACTGAAAGCCATGAGCCTCGTCATACCCGTCACCTGCTCCGTCGCGGACGGCACGGTAACGATTGCTCCCAAACATCTCCGGCAACATAAGTAATAACCTTAAAAAAATCAAATGCTATGGAACAGGTAAGTTAACGTATCTTTGCGGCGCAAACCGATAGAATGTTCGCGTTCTGGACGCGACGTTTGCCCGCCGACTTTTATTTTATTAATGTCATCTCCCCCTCGCGGGGATAAAGTTTAATTTCAAAAAAAAACAACAAGTCTATGAATATTTTTAGAGGGAACGGAATGCCATTCCGGTTATTAACAGCCAAAAACATGCACAGGACAAGCCTTCTGTGCCTCCTGCTCATCACGGCCATGTTCAGGATAACTGCCGCCGGAACGCAGGAACAGAGCAGTAAAATCACCCTTAAGGTGAAAAACGCTTCCGTCAAGGAAGTATTGAGAGAGATCGAAAAGATGAGCGAATACACGTTCTTTTATAATGACCAGGCCATGGATATGGAACGGACCGTTGATCTTAATATGGCGAATGTGGAAATAAAGGATGTCCTGGCGCACATCCTTCCGAATTGCATGTATGAAACGGATACGCGGCGAATCATCCTGATCCCCCGTGCATTGCCGGGACAGCAACAGGACGGCCGGCGGGTGACGGGTACGGTCACGGATGATGCCGGCGAACTCATGCCGGGCGTTAACATCACGCTCCGCGGGGCAAGCGTCGGCGTCATCAGCGACAGCTATGGACAATACTCCATCTCCGTTCCGTCGGAGAATGCTGTCCTGGTATTTTCATTTGTAGGTTTTGCAACCCGCGATATCACGGTCGGCGACCGGACGGTGATCGACGTGACGCTGGACGAAGATACCAGAATGCTCGAAGAAGTCGTGGTCGTGGGATATGGCATGCAGAAGAAAGTCAATCTGACCGGCGCCATCTCTACCGTGGATGCCAAACGGCTGGAAAACCGTCCGATCACGAATGCGACCCAGGCGCTGCAGGGCGTTCAGGGCGTATATGTAAACCAGGCGGGGGCGCAGCCCGGCCTCTCCGGGGCGACGATCCGTATCAGAGGACAGGGTACGCTGAACAACAACGATCCGCTTGTACTGGTCGACGGCATCGAATACAGGCTGGACGCAATCAATCCCAACGATATTGAAAGTATTTCCGTCCTGAAGGATGCCGCATCATCGGCCATCTATGGCGCAAGAGCGGCCAACGGCGTGATTCTCGTGAAAACCAGAGAGGGGAAAAAAGGCGCTTTCGTGGTAGACTACAACAATTACTTCGGTTTTCAGGAGGCGACATATCTGCCCAATTTTGTATACGACCCGATCCTGTTTATGGAAACGAGGAATCAGGCGCAGTTGAACGAGGGGAAATTAGTGCCGGACTATTCTCAGGAATTGATTGATGAATACAGGGAAGGAATGAAAACCGACCCGTATGTCTATCCCGTGAATAACTGGTTGGACATCATGTACAACCGGGCTTTCATCATGGAACACAGTCTCCGTTTTTCAGGCGGCGACGACAAATACAGCTATTCCCTCTCGCTAGGACAAGGCTCGCAGGACGGAGTACTGCGCGGTACGGATTCGGAAAAATATACCATCGGCGTAAATACTGCGGCACAAATTAACAGCCGTCTGAAAATCGGTCTGAATCTGCACGGGCATTACCAGACATACAATGCGCCGGCTGCCGGCGTACCCAATCTGGTGGAGATGACCTACAAAGCGCAGGCTTTTTACCCGACTTACCTTCCGGACGGACGCTATGCCGATACTTTCATCCGCACTCCCGGGCATAACATTTACCGCCATCCGCTCGCGCTGGCTGACGAAGGCGAAAACAAACGCACCGGGCAGCGCATCCTGACGAACTTTTCGGCAGAATACAAACTGCCGTTCAACATCGTCTATAACCTGCACGCCGGTTTGTCAAAATACGATTTCGTGCGTACGCTCTTCGCGCCGGACATTTATGAATATCAGGTGAAGACGGGAGCGGCCGTACGTGTCGTTTACGACGGCGTGAACACGCGGCATACGCGTAAAGAAGACCAGAACAACCTTGACAGGACGCTGTTCAACACGATAGAGTGGGGCCAGCGAATCAACGACCTCCACGATGTCAAAGTCCTGCTGGGATACAGTTATGAAGATTTCTTCGCTTCGGACTTTTACGCCCGGCGGGAAGGCTATCTCGGAAATGAACTGTATGAGCTGGACGCCGGTTCGAACAACCCGATGGTCGGAGGCACATCGAGCAAGTCCGTCCTGATGTCATACTTCGGACGCGCCAATTACGGATACAGAGACCGTTACCTGCTGGAAGCCAACTTCCGTTACGACGGTTCGTCGCGTTTTGCCAAAGGAAACCGCTGGGGTCTGTTCCCTTCATTCTCCGGAGGCTGGCGTTTGAGTGAAGAGGATTTCCTGAAAGAAGTCGACTGGATGAACAATCTCAAGTTGAGGGTTTCGTGGGGACAGCTGGGAAATGAGCGTATCAGCCTTTTCCGCTATGTCGACCTGATGAACACGGGAAAAAACTATCCATTCAACGACAACGTCAGTTCCGGTATGGCTGTGACGGCATACAACGATCCTGACATCACGTGGGAAACGACAACGATGAGCAACATCGGCGTGGACGTCACATTTCTCAAAGGAAAACTTGATTTCTCGTTCGAGCTTTTTAACAAGCGTACGACGAACATCCTGCGCGAAGTGGCGCTTCCCGATCAGGTCGGCAGTCTGACCGGGCCTATACAGAATATCGGAACGGTCGACAACAAAGGTTTTGAACTGAGTCTGAATTTCAGGAACAGGTTTCATGGATTGAGGTACGAGTTCTTCGGAAACCTGACGCACGTGAAGAATGAAATCGTTGACCTGAAAGGACAGACCATCATCGACGGGATGTTCATCCTGAAAGAAGGCTCTCCGATTGATTCTTATTACATGTTGCATGCCATTGGCATTTTCCAGTCACAGGAAGAAGTAGACAACAGTCCGACGCAGACCGCTGCAACAAAAGCCGGATATCTGAAATATGAAGACACGAACAATGACGGAAAAATAACCGAAGATGACCGGCAGATACGGGGAAGCGTGATTCCCAAATTCACCTACACTTTCGGGTTGAATCTATCCTACGGACAATTTGACTTGAACGCCTTTTTTCAGGGCGTATCGGACGTCTATACATACGGCGACCGGATTGGAGCGACACCCTTATGGTTCGGCTGTGGCTTGCCGGAAGCCTGGGTGACGGATGCCTGGACTCCGGAACGGGGAACATCAGCCACGCTGCCGATCATCACGACTTACGAAGGGTCGCTGAACGAAAACTTCCGCACGAATGATTTCTGGTTGCGGGATGCGTCGTACCTGCGGTTGAAAAACATACAGCTGACCTATACGCTCCCGCATCAGCTGTTGCAGAAAACACGCGTTATCAAAGGGCTGCGCATCTTTGCGAATGTCCAGAATCCTTTTACGTTCTCGAAGATGAAAGACTTTGATCCCGAAAAAGAACTCAAGGGTAGCACTTGGTATGCCTTTCCTTCGGTTAAAACGTATACGGCAGGTTTAAATGTTACATTCTAAAAAATAACGGTTATGAAACGAATTATAAATTACATATTATATCCGGGAGTTGTTTCCCTATTGCTGTTTACGGCCTGCGAAAGTCTGCTGGACGTAGACCCTTCGGACAAGTATTCCGCCGACACGTTCTGGAAAACGGAAGAACATGCCAAAGCCGGACTGTCCGGCTGCTACAATGCCCTGTTGCCTTGGCGTGCGGAGCACTTTTTTGAATTTGATTTGATTACAGCCAACGCCATGCCTTATAACGAATCGAACGGAACGCAAGCCATCGGGAAAGGCGAACATCTTTCCACTACGCCGCTGATTGCCTTACTGTGGACAAACTGCTACACCGGTATCGGGCGCACAAACACGTTTCTTGATAAAATTGACGGCGTCGCGATGGACGACAATTTGCGTAGCAGGATGACCGGAGAAGCCAAATTCCTTCGCGCCTTTTTCTACTTCAACCTGGTAGACAAGTTCGGCGGCGTCCCGTTAATCACCGAAACCCCGAATGCCGCTAAACATGCCGATTTGCCGCGTAACAGCAAGGAAGCTGTCGTTGAACAGATTCTGAAAGACTTGACGGACGCCGCCCCTCTCTTGCCCAACACCTATTCCGGCAGCGATCTGGGACGTGCCACCAAAGGTGCGGCGCTGGCATTGAAAGCGCGGGCGCTTCTGTACAACGAACGATGGAGCGAGGCAGCCGAAGCATCCAAAGCGGTAATGGACCTGGGCGTCTACTCCCTGTTCAACGATTACAGGAATTTCTTCAGCGAAGCGAACAAGCACAATGTAGAAGTAATCTTCAACGTCGAATCATCCCTGCCGGATTACCAGACCACGCACGACCAGACGATTTTCCGCCTGAACCGTCCGGCGCCTCTGAAAGAACTGGTCGACAAATACCAGATGACGGACGGTAAATCCATTCATGAATCGCAGCTGTACGATCCCGAAAAACCCTATGAAAACAGAGATCCGCG
>JAIRXI010000222.1 GCA_031268395.1 Tannerella sp.
AAGAAAGTTCTTATTGTTCGTTTATTTTCTAAATTCCGGCACAAAGTAAGTCTTTTTTTCGTATCAGCCACCCATTCCGCAACAAAAAAATGCAGCCGAAACAGATTCCATGATTTTAGCATTCGGATAAAAGATTAATTATCAATACGTTTAAAAAGATGTATGCCGTATAAACATGTTGTATAACATATTTGCAAATGCAATAGAAACGATGAACGATGAACGATGAACGGGGTTCGCCCGTCAGGGCATTCATATCCATAGAATTAGTCGTGATATTGGAGGCCGGGCCGCCGAAGAACGGCGATGAACGATGAATGGCGACCCCGTTCATCGTTCATCGTTCATCGTTCATCGTTCCTCATTCACAAACCGTTTTATTCAAGAATCCACATCCGTTCGTTCACGTCGTCGTTGCCGCCGAACTGACGCTGCACGGCCGCTTCCACGTTTTCGCGGTTGTAGTCATACTCGCGCTGGTCGTACATCCAGCGTACCGGTATACGGTCCGGGAGGGTGTTCATGTTCGTCGCCGGGTTGACCGGCAGTTTCGGATAGCCGGTGCGCCGGTATTCGTAATACGACGTATAGGTGTCGTGCATGAAACTGTTGAGATACTTCTGGGTAATGATTTTGTTGAGGTTTGCCTCGAACGCATCACTGCCCGCAACCAGCTGGAGCGCCGGATCGTCGAGAAACGTCCGTATCCAGTCGTCGGTGATCATCATGTTGTGATGATATTCCGGGTTGTCCGGCGTATATTCGGCCGTGAAGCGCAGGCTGGCTTCGATTCCCCTGCGGTAATATTCCCCGGCATCTCCCTGAATCCACCCGCGCAGGCAGGCCTCGGCCAGGATCAGGTTCTGTTCGGCATAGCCCAGTTTGATGGTGGGCTGGCAGGTCTCCAGTTCATAGAAACGCAGGTTGACATTGGAAATGTTACCGGTAGTAAACAGCAACCCGATATCAGAATACGCGAGCGAAGGATCAATGCCGGCATACGCCTCCCAGTCATCGGTCTGAATGCCGGCATCCGTCCGGGCGCGCGCGGGCTGGGCAAAATAAAACAGCCGGCGGTCGCCGTATTTTTTGAGCGTGTCGACTACCGTGTTCGACATTTCCGGATACGGGATGAAGCGGTTTTTGGTCGAGTGCGTCGGGTAAATCTGCGAGGACAGGGTGCCGTACACCAGCTGGAAGTTGTCGCTGTTGGAGGTCATCAGCGGACGTTCGCCGACGATCCGGGCAAAGCGCTGCTTCACGTTCAGGTCGGCGTCGGATTCCTTGCGGGAGAGATAGAGCAGTATCTTCAATTCAAATGCGGCAATGGCTATTTTCCACCTTGCCGGATCTCCGCCGTAGATAATGTCGCCTTCAAACGCCCGGTTCGCCTCCGAAAAATAGCGGTAGGCCTCGTCCAGGTCGTTCAGGATGGCCAGCATCACTTCCTTCTGCGTGTCATACCGGGGTTTGGTGATCCCCGTTTCGCCCTGCAGCGCCTCGGAGTAAGGGATGTCGCCGAGCGCCAGCGTCATGTTGAGCGCGCTGCAGGCCTTGATAAACAGCGCCAGCCCCTGATAGGCCGCCTTGTCGATGTCGGCTGCCAGTTCCACCATTTTGAGGGTATTGGTCAGGGTGGTATATCCGGACAGGGCGTACCGTTCGAAGCGATTGTACTGGTTAGCCCATGGCAATTCTCCCCATCCGATGTGCTTGCTGATCGCGTGGTCGCTAAAATACTGGTTGCCGTCCGGTTTGCCGATGATCTGCTTGATCTGTCCCGTGGCCAGCATGGCGGCGGTAGAGGTGGTTGGCGTATCGGGGTTCGTATTGATGTCTTCAAACCTGCCGCATCCCGCACAGGCAAGGAGCAATGCCAACGCTGTCAGATTCCATTTATATACTTTTTTCATATTGCTTTGTTTCTAAAAGTTTAACTTGAGATTGATACCGATCAGCCGCATGGAAGGGGCATTGACGCTTTCCGTGTCCCGGTCGGGATCGGAAAAGCGGAAGTCTTTCGTCCATAGCAGCAGGTTTTGCCCGACGAGCGCGACCTCGGCCTGCTGAAGGCCGATCCGCCGGCAAAGTGGCTGCGGGAGGGTGTATCCGAGGGATAATTCACGCAGTTTAAAGAAGGTTTTGCTGTGGATAAATTCGGGTTTGTGCGATTCGTCCAGTCCGATTAGCCGCATATAGGTTTCGTAGGAGGCTGGCACGTCGTTGGGTGCAAAAACGCGCGAATCTTCCGTTATGTTGCCGTCGGAATCGTACACAACACTGCCGGAAACGATTTTTACGCCCTGGCCGACGTAGTTGGTCAGTCCGTTGACCACTTCGTCATACCGCCACTGGTTATCCGTATCAATCAGGCGGCCGGAGTGCATAAGGCGCTGTTCGATGTAGTTGAATATGCGTCCGCCGACCCTGCCGTCGAAAGAGAAGGCCAGCCGGAAATCCCTGTAGCGGATGTCGTTCGACCATCCCCAGATCCAGTCGGGATTTTCGCTGCCCATCAGCGAAGGATAGGCGCTCGTTCTCGGCAGTCCGTTGTAGTGGATGATGTTTCCTTCCGGGTCCCGTTCCCAGTCGCGGGTTTCGAGCCACCACCAGTCTTTGCCGTCGGCCACCCAGGGGCGCTTCGTGGAGTACTGTTCATCTACCTTATAATAGTAGTAACGGTCGGCGGCCCAGTTGAACCGGGAGTTCCACACCAACTCTTTCCGCCGGATGATGTCGCCGCCGAGCGTAAACTCCACGCCGCGGCTCAGCTGCTGTTCGCCGTAGTTGATCAGCGCCGATTCGAATCCGCTGGCATAACTCAGGCTCACGCTTCGCTGCAGGTCGTAGACGAGTTTGTGGTAATACGCCACGTCGAGTTTCAGGCGGCTGCCGAAAAACTGAAAGTCCGTTCCCAGCTCGTAGGCCCGCGACGAAACGGGTTTGAGCGTTGCGTCGCGTATGGACGTGGGATAGAAGGTAGCCGTCATGTTGCCCCAGTAGTTTCGCGAAACGGAATAGTTCTGGTTGATGTCGTAGACGCCGGCGGGCGATTTGGTCTGCGTCCACGATCCCCTGACTTTCCAGAAATTGAACGCCTCCGGCAGGCGGATAAATTCCGAGAGGATGACGCTCCCGGAGAAGGAGGGATAGAAATAGGACCGTTCGGATTCGGCCAGCGTGGAGGCCCAGTCGTTCCGCCCGGTGACTTCGGCAAAGACCGTGCTTTTCCACGAGAGGCCGACTTTGCCGTACAGACTGTTGGTCTGCTGTTTGTTCACGGAGGTGGAGGTGCCGACCGGGTCGATGGAGGCGTTCAGGGAATAGAATCCGGGGAGGTTCAACCCATTCCTTGTTTCGGAAGATTGCGCGTCGTTTTCGCGGAAATAGACGGAGCCTCCGAAAAAGCCGTCGACCTGGAAGTCTCCAAACCGTTTGTCGGCCATCAGCATGGCGTCGTCGGTCATGCTGTATCCGGAATTGATGCTCTGCGAATAGCTGCCTCTCAGGTTGCTTCTGGAACTGATCGGCTGCTTCAGTTCGGAACGGTTGCGGAAGGCGTCTTCTCCCAGCCGGACAAAGACTTTGAGCCAGTCCGTCAGGTCGTACGAAAGCGTGAGGTAACTGTTCATCACGTCGTAGTGGTCGGGATTGACCCTTTCATACGCCAGGAAATAGGGGTTGTCGTACCACCATTCGTCCATCCAGTTCTGTTCGTAATGTTCCTTGCCTTCCCGCCAGTAGTTCCGGTAGTCGCGCACGTCATATTCGGCGCCGGTCCAGATCAGCATATTGTACATGAAACTGCCCACGCCGTATCCCGTTCCGATGTTGTTCGTATAGAAATTCTTGTTATACGTGATGCCGGCGTCCAGGTGGAAGCGCTTCCAGTCCATGTTCCC
>JAIRXI010000225.1 GCA_031268395.1 Tannerella sp.
GTAAATCAGGCTCTGGCCCATTACCTGCTCGTAACAGTCCGAATGTTTCACCCATTCGGACGCCGGCCCTGTTTCAAAGCCGCAAGCATCCTTTATGCCGCCGGATACGACCGCGTAAATCCACAGTTCAAACGGGTATTCATTCATGTCACCACCTGTCCGTAATGGAAGATATGGCGTTCGGAAACGGGTTTTCGTCCGGGGCAAACCTGGAGCAGATGCCGGAGATCACTCTCTCCAGGCTGCTCCTGTCACCCCATGAACGCGACCAGTCGCCCTGCGAAACGTTCGGGTCGGTCAGGAGCTGAAAAAGTCCGTCGGCGTATGCGAGATTAAAAGAAGCGGACTTGCCCGTTTCGGGCGTGTATGTATCCGCTCCATTCAGCCCCCGGTCGACCAGAATACCGTCAATATCCTTTACCAGTCCCTTCAGTTTGCCGTTCAGTCTCTCCCCTGCGGTCATGATCCTGCCCTCCCGGTTTTACGGTTCGGTCTTAAGCGAATAGATTCCCTTAATGGCCGTAATCACCGGCAATGCCAGCGCCTCCGCCTTGACAAACTCCACACCGTTGGTGTTCTGCGCTTCGCCCACGCCCCACTGCGACACGCGGATGCGTCCGTAATTGGAGTAGGATACCGTCGGCTCGGGCCGCAGTTCGCTGTCCGTATAAGCGTTTTTAATGACGCCCAGCTCGCCGGCAGGCACAAACACCACGTTTTTCCCGTTCCAGGGAGTGTGAGGCGTAAGCCTTCCATCCTGTTCCTGAATCATCATCTTCCGGCGGATAACCCTGAATACGGGCATCCCGTTTTTGGCCATAAAGTCGTTCAGTTCCACGAGCGTGAGCGGCGTGTTTTGCCGGTCGTTCCCAAAAATGCTCAGTTTCAGTTTTGCCGCCTTCAGCACAAACAGCAGTTTTTCGCTCGAAAGCCAGATCTCCGACAGCACCGTGCTGTTAAATGCTTCGTTGTGCATGGCCTGAATGTCTCCGAGCACATCCACCGTATTTACGTTCGCGTCGACCCAGTCAACCGTCACGCCCTTTTTGTTCTGCGACGGCATTCCGTAATCAATAGACGTTTTCACGCCTCCTTCGGGATTGTTCGATGCGTTGAAGGTAAATATCCCTTCGTTCGACAGCGCGCCGAGGACGATTTTGTCCAGGGCGGCCTCCACGCCGGCCACGGCATTCGTCACGCCGCCCCACATCAGCTGTACAAGCTGGCGTTTGCGCTCGCCGTCATCCAGCATCCGGCTGTCCAGAATCTGCAAAACTTTGCGGTATTCCTGAATCGGATACGCATACGTGTGGGCGTGCTTCAGCACCTTTTGATTCAACTCTTCCAGCCCGTAGGGAACGCGAACGGGCTCTTTGCTGTTCGGGTCAACCGTAGCCGCAGATACGGTCAGGTTGTAACTCCCGATAATCTCGCTGAAATCAAGTCCGATGCCTGGAACGTCCCAGCGAAAGAAGCCGGGATAAATGACATTGTCAAAAAGCTGCCTGTTCCGCAGCGAAGCCGCGTCAAAACGAAGTTTTGTCTGGCGGGTCAGTTCGCCGAAAAGGGAACTGTAAATAAAATCTGCCATCTTTTACCTCCTTACTGATAAATGAATAGAATGTTCGGGTTGTCCGTCAGGAACAGACCCGTCTTAAAACTCGCGGGCACGGGATATGCCATGCCTTCAAGCACCGTTGCCCTGCCTGTCGCCGAAATCGTTTCGTCCGTCTCCATTCCAACTTCTTTCGTCGATTCCACTACGGCGTTAGGCGTGTATTTCGATGTAACCGAAGACATGCTTTCCGCCTCCAGGATAATGTCATCTGCCGTCAGTCCGGAAATACCGCTGTCCAGCGTCAGAACATCATAGTCGCTGTTTTTACGATCAACCGCCGTTACCGTTTTGGCAGTCGTACCGCCCTCTTTGAACACGACGTCCCCTACCTGGAACAGCGTTCCCTTCACTACGCGCGGCGCGGATATGCTCCCGCCCGCAATCACTTTCGCAACCTTCACAATCCCGGCCGTGAGGTCGGGATAGTTGACCTGGCACAGTGTCCCGCGTGGAATAACAAATTTCAGCGGGAACGTTTGCAGCAGTTTAAAGCCGCCCGGCAATACCAGATTCGTCTCTCCGCGCCAGAAAGCCGGTTTCGGGTTGCTGTAACCCACTCCTCTGTTGATTAATCCCATTTTTAATTCAATTTAAAATTTTACTTCTTTGCCTCCGGGAGGCTGTCCGCCCACGCTTCGGCCTCTTTTTTGGCCTGATCTAACGGCGTGGCGATCGGAAAGAATCCCGTTTTGTCGCTTTCTACCGACATGGCTACCACGTTCTTTGCCGCCTTTGCCAGGTATTCGCCTATTGCGCTTTCGTCCGCGTCCGGAGCGATGGCGAATCCTTCGTCAATGCGGAATTGTGGAATGTTCAGTTCTTTTGCCTTCGCAATTATGGAAGCCCGGCGTTTTTCGCCCGTCTCTTTTGCGTCCCGCTCTTCAATCTTCCGGTTCAGTTCGGCAATTTTCGCGTCGTATTGCTTCTCGAAAATCGCGTTTATTTTTGAATCCAGGTCGTCGTCAGGCTTCTGCCGGGGGATCTGCTTTTTCAGGTCGGCAATCTGTTTTTCAAACGCCGTCTTTAATACCGTTTCCTTTTCCGTTGCAGAGGCCGCCGCCGTATGATTGATGTTTCCCTGAACCAGGTTAAGCAGTTCGGCGTGAGGCTTGATCGCGTCGGCTATTTGGGATTCTTCGCTAATTTGTTTAGCCAGGAAATCCGCGTAGGCGTTAAGGGTCTGATCGGAAAGTGAGGTTTTTCCGTCGCTTCCGGCAACCGACGCCCTGAGTTGCTGTAAGATTTTTTCTTTCATCCCGATACTATTTTTTAGTTCAGGTACAAAAGTATAGCGAAAAAACAGGAAAAATCAAAGAGAAGAGAGGAAAGAATGTAACAGTTGAGCAAGAATAACATTCTTTTTTTTGAAAGAGGATATTTTCCGGGAAAAGTTTCATTATATTGAAACGTTTCAATACCTTTGCGCCATGGAAAGGAAGATAAGAACATACGGCGGGTA
>JAIRXI010000230.1 GCA_031268395.1 Tannerella sp.
CTGGTACTGCCGCCGCAGGACGACATCCGGCCGGAAGTGTTTGCGAAGATCGAACGTTTCGCCGACGCCGGACTGCCGGTGATTGCCACCGTACGTCCCGTCCGTTCGCCCTCGCTCGAAAACTATCCCGAAGCCGACCGGCAGGTGCAGGCGATCGCCGCAAGGCTCTGGGAAGGCAAAAAAATCCGGACAACAACCGTGGAAGCTCTTTTCAGGAACGACCTCAACCTGCCGCCCGACTTCGTCGCGACAGCGCCTGCCATTCAGTATTCGCACAGGAAATACGGCGATACGGACATCTATTTCCTGACCAACCAGTCGGACAGCCGCGTCCAGGCATCGCCCGTATTTCGCGTTTCCGGCAAGCAGCCCGAACTCTGGCATCCGGTGACGGGACACGTTCGCACCCTGCCCGCATACGAATCCGTCAGCGATGCAACCACCGCCGTCCCCCTGCAACTGGAGGCGAGCGAAAGCGTGTTTGTCGTCTTCCGCACGGAAGCAAAGCCGGCGTCGACAAACGGCCTTGCCGCCAACTTCCCCGAACAGAAGACCGTCGCGGAAATCCGTTCGGCCTGGACCGTCGCGTTTGAATCGGACGAAATAAAACGCGGACCCGCACAGCCGGTTGTCTTTGAAAAGCTGTCGGACTGGTCGAAACACGCCGACGAGCGGATCAGGTATTTCTCCGGCACGGCGGTCTACCGGAACACGTTCGACCTCGGACAAAAGCCAGCCGGGGAGCTTTATCTGGATCTGGGCCGGGTGACGGCCATGGCCAAAGTTCGCATCAACGGGCAGTATGCCGGTGGCGCCTGGACGGCACCCTACCGCATCGACATTACGCCGTATGTCTCCGCCGGCAAAAACGAGATCGAGATTGAAGTAGTCAGCACGTGGGCCAACCGCATCATCGGCGACCGCCAGCTGCCTGCCGAACAGCGAAAACTCCACATCAGCCACGGACCCGAAGGCGACCTGCACGAATCCGGCCTGCTCGGCCCCGTGAAGATTGTCGCGATGTGAACCGTGAGTTTAACGATGAACGATAGCTATACATAAAGCAGGAAATGAAAAGAAAAATGGCCATTAGATGCTTCAGCCGTTGAAAGTTGAAAATTATAAATAGACAATGCCCCCGTTCATCGTTCACCGTTAACAGAAGACGCCCTGCCGGTACGGGTTGACGGGCGGATATTCCGTTCGCTGCCTGCCGGCAGTCTTCTCCTCCAGACATATTTGGAATAACAGAAACGTAGAGGCGTAGAGACGGGGCGCGCCCCGTCTCTCTACCGGACACGACACGAGAAGCGTCTAATCATGTCCGCATACAGCGGAAAATCCCCGATTTTCCCCCGGAAGATACCCAATCTTTCATAGGGAAATTAGCCCCGTACAATCTGTTTTTATCCTTAAAATGAGCGTTTTAAAAAAATAGACGCTTCTCCTGTCGTGTCCGGAAGAAAAGACTGCCGGCCGACAGCAAATGGAATATCTGCCTGTCAACCCGTCCCGGCCATACCGGGCCATCGTGCGTTGCGGGCCGTTTTTTACCGGCAGGGCCTCTCGACACGACGGAGGAAGGACCTTTTGGGATAAAATGTTTTTGCGGCTGAGGCGGATCATTCAGGTAAAAACAGTATTTTTGTTCCCGTAAATATTCTTGTTATATGAATGCGCAAACGGTTTTCTCGATAGGACACGGCAATAAAACCATAGAAGAATTTATATCGGAACTGCACAGTTTCGATATAAAATTTCTTATTGATATACGCTCAAAGCCATATTCCAAATACAGTGCTCATTTTTCACAGCAACTGTTGAAATCTGCGGTGGAAAAAGAAAGCATAAAATATGTTTATATGGGGCAGGAACTGGGCGGCTTGCCAACACATGATACCTCCTGCTTTACAGACAGCGGTAAAGTTGATTACGACAAGCTTAAAGAAAAAGAATTTTTCAAACAGGGATTACAGCGACTGATAAATGCCAACAGTAAGGGAATTAACGTTTGTATAATGTGCAGTGAAAGTAAGCCTGAAGAGTGTCACAGGAGTAAACTGATTGGAATAGAATTACAAAAATGCGATATTCATATCCGTCATATTATTGGGATATCAAAAGAGAAAACACAAAGTCAGGTTGTCTTTGAGCTTACGAATGGCTTTGGACTTACGGATTTGTTTGGTAAAGAAGAAAATTTTCAGTCACGAAAAGTCTATATTGAAGGATGACGATTTACACAACAGGCGTATATGGCTTAACCGAGACCGCGTTTTTCGACAGGCTGGTTGAAAACAGGATAGACACTTTTTGCGACATTCGTCAAAGGCGTGGCATTCGGGGAAGTGAATATACTTTTGTGAACAGCCATTATTTACAGGACAAGTTGGCTGAACTGGATATAACTTATGCACATGTTGTAGCTTTGGCGCCAACAACCGACATTCGTGAACATCAAAAAGCCGAAGATTTGAAACAGGGAGAACATAAACGCGACAGAGATAAATTAGGGGCCGTTTTCGCCTCCGAATTTGAAGACAAAATCATCAAGAAGTTTGACTTTGATACTTTTGTAGAACAACTGGAAAATGCCGGCGCCAGTCGTGTGATTTTGTTTTGTGTTGAAAGCATGGCCGAAGCGTGTCATCGTTCTATCGTCGCCAATGAGTTGAACAGGAGATATGAATTTGAAATAAAACACCTTTGAGTATGAGCAAAATTCTCATTGTTTCAAAAACGAAAATGGCGAACGGCTACGTTTGTGTCGGCGGCATTGACATGGACAAATCAATATCTGTCAGGCTGCTGGATGTTGGCGGTTATCCCGAAATGAAAGAAGATTGTCCCTATAATGTTCGTGAAGTGTGGGAAATAGAATATACCCGTCACCCTCGTCCGTTGCCACATTCGGAAGACATCAAAGTGTGTGACAGACGACAAATTGGAGCGCTAAGACAAGACCTGTCCATGCTGGATGTTCTGAAAAAAAGCAACTACGGTATCTATTCCGGAAGTATACGGAATTGTTTTGAAGGGAAGTTGAAATGCAGGGATTCCGGCGCATTCTACATCTCCAATGACCATATTCCCAATAGCAGCACCTGTTTTTGGATTTGTGACAAAAGCATCGTCAGAAGTGATTATCAAGGTAAAATTCGTTACAATTATCGGGATCCTTCCCGCAGATGGGGATATAACATCACCTTTGTCGGAATAGACGAAAACCCCATACAAACGATTCCGCAGGATTCACTGGTCAGATTATCTCTGGCGCACTGGTGGTCGCCCGACGACTCGGATGATGAAGAACGCTGTTATCTCCAACTGTCGGGCTGGTATTGATTCCAAAATGTCTATTAGCGCATGTTGGAATTATCTTTCCCGGATGAGTTCCATGCCCTTTTTGATGGCCGCTTCATTGGCCGGGATCAGGCCGTAGTGACGTTCGGGAAGCGTTTTCTTCAGGCCGGCCAGGACGCTGTCGAGCGTCACCATCGGGACGATCTTCAACAGTCCGCCCAGGACAATCATGTTAAACGTCTTTTGCATGTTCAGTTCCGTGGCGGCATCCATGGCGTCGATCCGGCAGACGCGGATGTCGGTGCGGCACACCGGCTTGCGGATACCGTAGCCGTCGTATATCAGGATGCCGCCCGTCTTTACTTTCTCTTCAAACTTGTCCATGGAAGGCTGGTTCAGAATCACGGCAATGTCATATTCGTTCAGTACCGGGGAACTGATGCGTTCGTCGCTGATGATAACCGTCACATTGGCCGTGCCGCCGCGCTGTTCGGGGCCGTAAGACGGCATCCATGTCACATCCTTGCCTTCCATCAGTCCGGAGTAAGCCAGAATTTTGCCCATGGAAAGCACTCCCTGTCCGCCGAATCCGGCGATAATAATTTCCTGTTTCATATCCGATTTGTCTTACCTGTTTTTTAAATCTCCCAGGGGATAGAAGGGGAACATGTTTTCTTCCATCCACCGGTTCGCCTTTTCCGGCGTCATCTTCCATCCCGAAGCGCAGGCCGATACAAATTCCACGATCGAAGTCCCTTTGCCTTCCATTGAGTTTTCAAAGGCCCGGCGAAGCATCCGTTTGGCCTTCCGCACGGCGGCTGCCGTATGTACGCTCTGCCGGGTCACCAGACAGGTGCCTTCGACTTGCGCCAGCAGGTCGGAAATTTTCAGCGGATACCCGTGCAGTGCGACGTCGCGTCCGTAGGGACAGGTAGAGGTCTGCATCCCGGTCAGCGTAGTGGGCGCCATCTGACCTCCGGTCATGCCGTAGATGGCATTGTTGACGAAAACGATGACGATGTTCTCGCCCCGGTTGGCGGCGTGAATGGTTTCGGCCGTACCGATGGCTGCCAGATCGCCGTCGCCCTGATAGGTGAACACCATCCTGTCGGGATACAGCCGCTTCACGGCCGTCGCAAGCGCCGGCGCACGTCCATGGGCCGCTTCGATCCAGTCGATATCCAGATAGTTATAGGCAAATACGGCGCAGCCGACGGGCGAGATGCCGACGGTTTTCTCCGCCAGTCCGGTCTCTTCCGCAACTTCCGCAATCAGTTTGTGTATGACGCCGTGACTGCAACCGGGACAGTAGTGCATCGGCGTGTCGTTCATCAACACCGGTTTTCCGTAAACCAGATTTTCCGGTTTGATTATTTCGTTCAATTCCATTATTTAACCAGGTTTTTTAAGGGAAAAATCGCAGGATATACTGTACACTCCGCAACAGGACAGCCAGTCCGCCGCAGATCATAAAAGCCAGGCGGTTGCCGGCTGCAAAAAAACAGACGACCGCCGCGACGGCCAGCAGCATGAACAGTAACGTGAGCACGTCATCGGCTTTACTTCCCCGTGTCATATCAATTTCTCCCTGACAGCCCGGACAATTTCGTCCGGTGTGAAAACGATTCCTCCCAAACGGCCGAAATGCTCGACCTTCACTTTTCCATTGACAGACAGACGGACATCTTCCACCATCTGCCCGGCATTCAGTTCCACCGACAGTATGCCTCCGACGCTGCCGGCATAAGCGGCAATCCGTTCTCCGGGGAAGGGCCACAGGGTGACCGGGCGGAGCAGTCCCAGCCGGAGGCCCTGGCCGCGTGCCGTTTCAATCGCCTTCTGGCAGATACGCGCAGCCGAGCCGAAAGCCACCAGCAAATATTCGGCATCGTCGCACAAATATTCTTCGTATCGCACTTCGCAGGCTTCTATTTCGCGGTATTTCGCCTGGAAACGGATGTTTTTCCGTTCCATGATCACCGGGTCCAATTCCAGTGAAGTGATGATGTTCGGCTGCCGTCCGGCCGGTTTTCCCCGTGCGGCCCAGGGCGATTCCGCTTCGATTTCCGTATCGGTCCTGCGGGGACGGAAGGGCGGCAACACGACCTTTTCCATCAGCTGGCCGATCATCCCGTCGGCCAGGATCATGGCCGGGTTTGCATACTTGAACGCCAGGTCGAAGCCCAGCGCCACGAAATCGGCCATTTCCTGCACGGACGACGGCGCCAGGGTGATCAGGCGATAGTCGCCGTGTCCGCCTCCCTTGACGGTCTGGAAATAGTCGGCCTGGCTCGGCTGGATGGTTCCCAGTCCCGGGCCGCCGCGCATGACGTTGACAAGCAGGCAGGGCAGGTCGGCGCCGGCAATGTAGGAGATGCCTTCCTGTTTCAGGCTGATGCCGGGGCTGGACGAGGATGTCATCACCCGCTTGCCGGTTGCTGCGCCTCCGTAGACCATGTTGATAGCGGCGACCTCGCTTTCTGCCTGCAGGACGACCATCCCGGTCGTCTCCCACGGCTTTTCGGCCATCAGGGTCTCCATTATTTCCGACTGGGGTGTGATGGGATAGCCGAAATAGCCGTCTGTCCCGTAACGAATGGCTGCGTGGGCAATCGCTTCGTTCCCCTTCATGAGTTTTATATCTTCCATATCCGGTGTTCGATTGAGCATGTTCATCCGATTCTGACTTTGTAAACCGTCAGGCAACCGTCGGGACAGACCACGCCGCAATTGGCACAGCCGATGCATGCCCCGGCCTGCTTCATGTATACGTAATGATAACCTTTATCATTCACTTCGCGCGGATGAAGTTCCAATACGTCCGAGGGACAGGCCACTACGCAAAGGTCGCATCCCTTGCACCGCTCCCTGTTCACGACCACGGTTCCTTTTACTTTCGCCATAATGAAATCTCTTTTTCGTATGAAGGTGCAAAGATAGCATTTTTTGGAGAATGGAGAATGATTCCGGGGTGCATGGGCGCATTTCAGATGGTCGCTGCCCCCGGCAAAGGCTGTTTGCAAGCCGCTTTATAAGGTGAGTGCGACTCACCTCATGAGGCGGGAGCAGGTCATTCCATAAGGTGGGATGACCCCTCATAAGGCGAGCGTGGCTTTCCGCCTAAGGAAAGGGAGACTTTCCGCCTAAGGAAAGGGAGGCTTTCCGCCTAAGGAAAGGGAGGCTTCCCTTATAAGGAAAGAGCGCCTTTCCTTATAAGGTGAGTGCGAACCTCCCCATGCGACCATTTGAAATGCATCTGGTGCAACAGAACAATGCTCCATGCGCCATTATTTTATGATCAGCTTGTGCACATCCGTTCCTCCGGCCGTATCTACTTTTAACAGATAGATGCCTCGGGGAAGGGTATTGACCGCGACGGTTGCCTGCCGCTCGACCGTCTGCCGGATAACGACCCTGCCCGACAGGTCGACAAGCGTGAGGACGGCCGGCGCCTCCTCCGGCAGGATTACCGTCACATAATCCGTCGAAGGATTGGGATATATGGCCGACGAACGGCGCTCTCCGGGACGGATCGTCGCCGTGACAAGCCCGTCCGGATAGACATGGCGGCAGGATTCCGAGTACCGGATCTCGCCATCCGGCCCTTTTTCCGTTTCGGAAATGGCGTTTCCCCGTTCGTCATAGCGCGTTTCGATTAGATGGTCGATCTCCCAGCCTTCGCTTCCTGAAGGACGGAAGCTGGTTTCGAGGCGCCTGCCTGCGCCGTCCCAGGTGATTTCAACCTTTTCGCGCACGACCCATATATATGTTATATATGTTTCGCCTTCCCTTTCGTCGCTCGCAAGGCGAATGTATCCGGTCATGCGGTCGAAGCTGTCATAATACAATTCGTAACGCGCGATCGCTTTCAGTCCGCTCCCGGACGGGATGGAGTCCATGACCACAACCGGATTTCCCCTTTCACTGTATTCGACGGCGGACTTCATTTGATTCAACTCCCATTCCCCGTCGCCGAGAGAATAGTACAGGCATGACTTGACGGGCTGGCCGTTTGCGCTGTAACGGGTGACAACCCTGGAATAGGCATACCATTCTTCCCCTTCGGAGAATTTCAGATAAGAAATGCCGTCGCTCGTGAGGCATCCGTCTTCGCGGGTGTACGCATATTCTATCTTGAGGCCTTCGTCCACGAGTCCGTCGTAGTCGAAATCCGTATAACCTTCTTCCAGCACGACCAGGCCATCTTCGTTATACTTGATGCCTACACGCCTGTGCAATTTCTTGCCGTAAAAGGTATACGTGGAATCGGGCAGGTTGTCGACGGCGCCCGCCCGCAGGACGGCTCCGCCCATTGCCGACGGCCTGTCGGTCCATTGCATGAAGATTTCTTCCGGCCCGTTTTTCGAGACTTGAGCCTGCAACAGCCACGGAAGCAGGCTTAATAACAGTACATACTTTTTCATATTCTATCCATATTAAATAAAAAAACAATGCCGTTTCCGGCCTTACAAACGTACACATAAATCCCGAGATGTTTCGCGCAGTGCCGTATAAAATCCCCAAAAAATCACGCTTGCGGGAGACTCCGTACCGTACGGCCGAACGGCAATCACTGTCCGGGACAGAGATTCACATGATTTCGAACGTGTCCGCGTCTTTCCATACGGGAAATTCGGTTCGCAACGATTCGAGGGAGGATTTTTCCAGCGTGCAGGAGAGGAGTATTTCCCCGGCATCGCCGGCGTCTGCCAGCTTTTCGCCCCGGGGCGAAAAAACGGCCGAACCGCCATGATAAGCGATTCCCCTGCCGTCGAGGCCGGTGCGGTTGACGCCGCAAACATAGGCCTGGTTTTCCAGCGCCCTGGCGGGGAGCAGTATCCGCCACGCCTCCCTGCGCACGGAAGGCCAGTCGGCGAAATAGAGAAGCAGATCGTATGCATTTGCCACGTTGCGGCTCCAGACCGGGAAACGCAGGTCGTAACACACCAGCGGACAGATGTTCCATCCGCGATAGGGGACAATCAGGCGTTTTGCGCCGGCTTCGAGGCTGCGGTCTTCGCCGCCCCTGCGGAAGAGGTGGCGCTTGTCGGCATGGAAGCAGTCGCCTTCCGGAGTGACGAAAAACGCGCGGTTGTAGCGTTTCCCGTTTTCGGCGGCCAGGAAACTGCCCGCAATGGCTGTCCGGTATTCCATAGCCCACTTCTTCAGCGAGGCAACCGTCTCGCCGCCGGCAGGGTCTGCCGGTTCCGGATTGTGTATGGAGCCGGTGGTGAACAGTTCGGGCAGGACGACCAGATCGGTCCGGCGGTCGAGCCGGCGAAGCAGCGTTTCACAGTGTGCCAGATTGGCGGCGCGGTCTTCCCACGCGATGTCTGTCTGGAGGATGCCGATATGCAGGAGGTCTGTTTCCATGCTGGCCAGGATTCGGGTCAGAGATCGACGAAGCGGTCCCGGTGCCGCCCTCTCATGCCATTGTAATAGGAGCGGATGGTCCGGATGTCCGCATCGGCATTGCCGGTTGGGTAAAAGGTGGTGCCGATGCCCAGTTCTTTCCGTCCGTAGTCGATGTATGCCATCTGAATGGGTACCTGCGCCTTGAGCGCGATGTAATAGAATCCCCGTTTCCATTCGTCCACCTTCCGCCGCGTCCCTTCGGGCGTGACGACCAGCCAGAACGACTTCCGCCGCTCAAATTCCCCGGCCAGCTGTTCGGTTTTGGATGTATTTTTCCTGCGGTTAACGGGAATGCCTCCCAATATCTTGAACAGGCATCCCAGCGGCGGAAAAAACCATTCCTTTTTGATCAGGAAACTGGCCGGTCGTCCGACGGCCGCGCTGAACAGCTGTCCGACCAGGAAATCGAAATTGCTGGTGTGAGGCGCCAGGCAGACCACACATTTGGGAATGTTTTCGCCCGAGGAGCCGAGTTTCCATCCCAGCAGGCTCAGCAGCCATCTGCTCAAGGCCTTTCTCATGCCTTTTTCCTTTCGTTTCTCTTCATTGAGTCTTTTCCTTTTTCGCAATTACGGATGACAAAGTTAGTGAATAATTCTTCCATACCGAATGTTACAGGATTTTTTATGTGTCCCGCACGCCATAAGCAAAAAATGGTTCATCCGGCAAATGCGCAGTTTTTATCATGCAGGCTCACTATTTTGAGCGCGAAGAATTTCTGATCGCTATACCCGTAAGCCGGTCTTTTCATTGTTTTGATTTGTTGCTAATCTAATCGCTGGTCTACCGTGAAGGCGGCCAACTTCATTATCAACAACGCCGAAAGGACGCCGGACGCATCCGAAGAAAAAATGCGCTCGACCCTTGCACAGGCGCACTTCTGGCGCGCATACGCATATTACTGTCTCGTACAGACCTGGGGAAAGGGGCCCATCATGCTGGAAGAAGAGATCAACTACGAAGCGCAGCTTAATTCCGTCGAAGAGATGTATGACCTCATCATAGAAGACCTCAAGATAGCAGAAGCCGGAACGCCCATACGATACACCGACGAACCCTATGGACGCAACGGCGTGAATTATGCCGCAAGCCAGGGGGCGGTAAAGGCGATGATGGCATACATCTGCATGTCGATGGCCGGATGGCCGCTTAACAGGGGCGTCGAATACTATCAGCTGGCTGCGGCCAAAGCAAAGGAAGTGATCGATGGATCGGAGAACGGCACGTATTATTACTCCCTGTATTTGACAAAATTCTGAATCCGAATCTGAACTGATCGAATCAATCGCATGACCATACCGCCGGCAGGCCCGAAGGCCTGTCGGCGGTTATGTTTTTATTTTATGCCGTGAAAACGCTTCATAGCCGTCCCTGCAAAAAGGAGTTTCCGCAGCTTGCGGAAAGGCCAAACAAAACTGTTTCACTTTTCCGCAGCATGCGGAAAGGCCAATCAAAACTGTTTCACGTTTCCGCAGCTTGCGGAAAGGCCAATAATTACTGTAACACGTATCCGCA
>JAIRXI010000279.1 GCA_031268395.1 Tannerella sp.
AACAATCCGGGTCGTTCTTTCACTGGATTGCTTCCTTCGTCGCAATGACGATGCACGGCGCGCTGTCCTGCATTAACGGGCAGTTGTGCGCCGTCATTGCGCGGTACGAAGCAATCCAGTTTTCATTCTTTCACTGGATTGCTTCCTTCGTCGCAATGACGATGCACGGCGTGTTATCCCGCAATAACGGGCAGTTGTGCGCCGTCATTGCGTGGAACGAAGCAATCCGGGTCGTTCTTTCACTGGATTGCTTCCTGCTTCGTTCCTCGCAGTCGCAATGACGGTGCACGGCGCGCTATCCTGCAAACGGGCACAGGTATGAAAAATGACATTTCGGGTTTAAATATCAACCGTCACACGCACATTTAACTGACGACCGGTCAAATAATTGGGGACGGCATGTTGTTGATTGTACACGTCTGTAATCCAATAGTATGAATTTGTATTTCGGATGTCAAACAAGTTAAACACATCTATGCCCAGCCAGATATTCTTGAAACTCCTGAAAAAACGCCTGTCCATAACCGCATCGGCTCCGCTGGCCAACTGCCAGGTCATGCCGATGTCGATACGGCGGTATGGCGGCGTGCGGTGGTATCCGTCTTCATAGCCTTTACGGGGAATCGTGACCGGAAATCCACCGGCCAGTACGCCTTTCAGGTTCAACATGACCCGTTTGTAGCCGGGAAAGTAATCCTGAAAATAAAGCGAAAGGTTATAGCCCTGACTGTTGGGTAAAGGCGCTTTCGTAATGCCGCGGATGGTCTGCTCCGACTTCATCAGTGACAAACTGAGCCACGAATCCGTGCCGGGAACCATCTCTCCGAAAAATTTCATGTCTACCCCGGCAATGTATCCCTTTGCACAATTCTCACCGTAATAACGAACCTTTACGTTATCTACCGTATACGGATTCAACCGGTCTAACTTTTTATAATACAGTTCCGTCGTCAGTTTGAAATTCCGTCCTGCCGCACGAAATACATAATCCCCTCCGCCGATCAGATGAATCGAACGCTGGGATTTCAGCCGGTCGTTCAGTCGGATGATGCTGTTATCATGCTCATCTTTCACTTCCACACGCAATTCCTTGTAGAAAGGAGACTGATAGTAAACGCCGGACGCCAGGCGGAAAGTCCAGCTCTGATTCACATTCGGGATAAAGCCCAGGGATATACGCGGGCTGAAAATAAATTCCCGGTTATACGTCCAGTAACTGCCCCGCACGCCCCCCACTACCGTAAACAGTCCCTGTTCCGAACGGAACTTGAACACATCCTGCATGTAAGTGGAAAAACGGGTGCTTTCCAGCTGATTGTCCGAAAAAAGATTCGCGATCACGTTCACGTCCGTACCGGTCTGGGGCAACGAATAGCCGGACGAATCACGGCTTTCCCATTCGCTGATTTTATCGCCAATCCGCTCCCGCTGGATATTTGCTCCCCATTTTAACGTATGATTACCGGCAAGTTTTGTCACGCCATACAGTCCGGCATGAACCACATTGGCCAGCAAACGGTTGCGGGCATGTTCGTGATAACCTGCCAGCGACAGGATTTCCATCCCGTCCTCTGCATCGCTGGCCACCGCCATGTCCATCCTGTAAACGCCGGTAATGTCGTAGCTTTCTTCTTCCCGGCTGTGAAAGCCAAACGCCTGCAAGCCGATTTCAGACTGCTCGCCCAGCGAACGTTTCAGTGTAAACGCGCCATACAGCGTCTGGAACCTGTCGCGTTCCATCCCGTCGAACCCAACATAAAATTTCTGCGGATTGTCGAGCGTGCCGAAAGCCGTCTCCCGCCTGTGAGGAATGAACGTATAGTTATTCAGCGACATATTCCCCAAAAAGTTGATTTCCCAGGCCGGAGACAGGCGGCTGGTCCAATAAGTCTGAAAATCCACAAAACTCGGATCATAATCGGCTTCGGTATCCATCGTCGTCAGCAATGAGCGACCTGTTTTATAGCGTATTCCGGAGACTTGCGTGATTTTCCCGATCGAACTGCCGATGTAGGCGCTCGCCCCCATCAAACTGGCCGAGGCCGAGGCCTCAAATGCCTTGGGCTGTTTGTATTTAATGTCCAGGGCCGAACTCATTTTATCGCCATAGCGCGCTTCAAAACCTCCAGCCGAAAACTGCACCTCTTCCGTCATGTTCGGGTTGATGAAACTCAATCCCTCCTGCTCGCCCGAACGGATCAGCAATGGACGAAATACTTCCATTCCGTTTACATATACGATATTTTCGTCGTAACTCCCGCCGCGCACCGAATACTGCGAACTCAATTCGTTGCCGGATGCCACGCCGGCATAAGTCACAATCAGGCTTTCAATGTTCCCGCCGGACGGGTCTGGCAGAATCTTCAGCCGGTCGGCATCAATCGTTTCCATGGTGGTTGTCTGCCTTTGAGTAGCCGTCACGCTCACTTCGGACAATTCGATCGAGGCATAATTCATCTGCACATTCACGCGCATGTCCCGAGTGGCCTGGGGGATGATTCGCTGCGCCTTGTTATATCCCAAACACGAGAACAGCAACGTAATGGAATCGCCCGGCGCAACCGAAAGAGAATAAAAGCCTTCGTCATTGGTTATCACCCCGATAAGTGTATTCTTCACCTGAACGGCCACCAAATCCAACGGACTTCCGTCGGCATCCCGCACATTTCCGGAAATCCGGATCCGTCCGCTTTGAGCCAGTCCATTTACACACAGGGACAAAAACAACAGCGCTGCCAGCGCACGCATTTTCATAATTCTTCCATTTATATCCTTCTGTTAACGGAAAAAAAGGCCGGATCGTATATTCCCCCGGTGAAATTATCGTTATCTTTGCCGTCGATGGATTAAAAATACAGTTTATGGAAAATTTTACCTCATTGATTCTCAACCGCCGCAGCACGCGCCGATTTGACGGCCGGCCGATTTCGCCGGAACAGGTGGAATGCATTCTGAAAGCCGCACTGATGGCGCCCTCTTCCAAAAGCGCCCGGTCGTGGCAGTTTGTAGCGGTAGAAGACAAAAACATGCTGAAGCAACTGGCCGGATGCAAAAAAGCCGGCTCCGCATTCGTTGAACACTGCGCCGTCGCCATCGTGGTCACGGGCGACACTGCCGCGACCGACGTATGGATTGAAGATGCCGCCGTGGCATCCGCCTACATACAGTTACAAGCCGAAGACCTTGGCCTGGGAAGTTGCTGGTGTCAGGTCCGGAACCGCCTGACCGGAGAGGCTGCGGACGCCGAACAGCACGTCCGCGACCTGCTGGGAATCCCCTCCGGTTTCGGGGTGCTCTCCATCATCGGCATCGGGCACAAAGACCAGGTGCGCAAGCCCGTCGACGAATCGCAGCTGCCGTGGGAAAAAGTCCATGTGGGCAGCTGGTAGCGTAAAACAGCGCATGAATCGGAAAATGAAAGTCGTCTTTATCGGTTCGGGAAACGTAGCCACGCACCTGTCCGTTGCCATGCAAAAAGCCGGATACGTTATCGGGCAGGTGTACAGCCGGAACGAAATCCATGCACAGGCGCTGGCCGGTCGGCTGCATTGCGACTGGACTGCAAAAACGGGCGAAATCACTCCCGCCGCAGACCTTTACGTGTTTGCCGTAAGGGACGACGCCCTGCCGGGACTCCTCACACAGATACCCCCCAACAACGGCCTGTGGATTCATACAGCGGGCAGCGTGCCGATGGACGTTTTCGAGGGACACGCCGCGCACTGCGGCGTGCTCTATCCCCTGCAGACCTTTTCCGGAAACCGCGACACGGACTTCCGGCGCGTCCCCTGCCTGATTGAGGCGCGTTGGCCGGAAGACGAAACACGGCTGCACGAAATTGCCGGCCGGCTGTCGGACAGCGTGCAAACGCTTTCTTCCGACAAACGGAAGTTCGTACACCTGGCAGCCGTATTCGCCTGTAATTTCAGCAATCACATGTATGCGCTGGCGGACCAACTGGTCCGGGGACAGGGCCTTTCGACCGACGTACTGCTACCGCTGATAGACGAAACAGCCGCAAAGATACACGTCCTGTCGCCGTCCGACGCTCAAACCGGCCCGGCCGTCCGCGGCGACCGGCAAACCCTCGACCGCCACCTCGCCCTGCTGCCCGACCCGGCCACGCGCGAGATTTACCAACTCATCAGCAATCACATTTATAAAGAAACGGAACATGAGCAGCATTCCATACGACCTGTGTAAAATCCGCGCTTTCCTGTTTGACGTGGACGGTGTCCTGTCTTCGGACAGCATCCCGCTGGCGGAAAGCGGAGACCCGTTACGAACGGCCAATATCAAGGACGGTTACGCCATGCAACTGGCGGTCAAATGCGGTTTCCAGGTGGGAATCATCACCGGCGCCTACACGGAGAACATCCGCACGCGCTATGCCCACCTAGGCGTCCAGCACATCTACCTGCGCAGTGCGGTAAAACTGTCCGACTACGAAGATTTCATCCGGAAAACGGGACTGAAGGACGAAGAGATTGCCTATGCGGGCGACGACATTCCCGACTACGATGTGATGCAACGGGCAGGCCTGGCGGTAGCGCCCGCCTCGGCTGCGCCCGAAATCAAAGCCATTGCCAACTATGTCTCGGCAAGGAATGGGGGCGAAGGCATTGCCCGCGAAATCATCGAACAGACGCTGAAAGCACAGGGTTGCTGGATGAAAGGCAGCGCTTTCGGATGGTAGGACAACGCAACGATTCGAAAATGCAAGGACTCGCGACGCCTGGAGATTCAACCCTCCACCTCATACTGGCTTCCCATTCGCCGCGCCGCAGGGAGCTGCTGCACGGACTGGGGCTTGATTTCGAGGTGCGTGTGATTCCCGGCATCGACGAATCGTATCCCGACGGACTGCCGCCTGCGGAAATCCCGTGTTTCATCGCCCGGAAAAAAGCGGAAGCCCACCGCCCGGGCATGAAAGAAAACGAACTGATCATCACCGCCGACACGGTCGTCGTTCTGGATAACGGGATTCTTGAAAAACCCCGCGACCGCGACGACGCCATCTGCATGTTGCACCGGCTGTCCGGTCGCACGCACGAAGTCGTCACGGCTGTTGTCATCACCGCCCCATACCGCCAATCCGCCTTTTCCGTCACTTCGGAAGTTGACTTCGCAACCCTGACGGACGAAGAAATCCGTTACTATGTCGATGCCTTCCAGCCTTACGACAAGGCCGGCGCATACGGTATCCAGGAATGGATCGGATACATCGGCGTACAGGCCATCCGCGGTTCGTTCTACAACGTGATGGGATTGCCCGTACAGCGGCTATACCGGGAACTGAAAAAGTTCTCCGGCGACGGCAGATAAGGGATACCGTACCTCTTTTTTCGTACCTTTGTCGCCCAGTTTCAATGAAAAAAAGATGGAAATTGCAGCATTAGTATCCGGAGGAGTGGACAGTTCGGTCGTTGTCCACCGGTTGAAGGAGACAGGCCACGACCCGGTCATCTTTTATATCCGCATCGGAATGGAAGAGAAGGACGGTTATGTGGACTGTCCTTCGGAGGAAGACATTGAGATGGTTTCCTTTATTGCCAAAAAGTACGGTTGCCGGTTCGAAATCGTTTCGTTGCAGGAAGAATATTGGGAAAAGGTTGTCAGTTACACGATCGATTC
>JAIRXI010000298.1 GCA_031268395.1 Tannerella sp.
CTTAGGCGGAAAGGGTGGCTTTCCTTAGGCGGAAAGGGTGGCTTTCCTTAGGCGGAAAGGGTGGCTTTCCTTAGGCGGAAAGGGTGACTTTCCTTAGGCGGGAAGGGCGGCTTCCCTTAGGCGGGAAGGGCGGCTTCCCATATAAGGAAAGCCGCCCTTCCCTTATAAGACGGGTTGGAATATTCCGAATGCGGATTCGGTTTTTCAAGCATACCGTTTTCCGCCTCCGGAAATATCTCCTGATCGCCAAAAACCTTTACTCGCTCTGTCTCCGTGTTAGCATAAAAAACGGAGAACATGGAGATATACTGCATGTGGGCGAAAATCGTGGATTTAACGACGATGTCCCCCGTCGTTCACAATCCCTTTCCCAGAATCCGGTGATAGACGTCGGGACTGCTGATGATTCGCAACGCTTCTTTCAGGCTTTCGTTTTCGTCGTTAATGATCTGGTAATATTCGCTCATGTCAAACAGATCGCGCGCGATGAGCGCCTTTATCTGTAGCGTTATCAGCGCCCTGGATTTATTATACTGTTCTTCGTTAAATTCCACCTCCTTTTCGGCGGCCGTCTGTCGAAGTTCCTCGAGGACGTCTTCCGGTACGTTGAAACCGTGCTTGTAGCGGAGGATGTCGGGATAGTTTTTGTTCAGTGTTTTCCGGTTCCGGTCCAGGTAGTTCATGCTGACGATGTTGATGATTCCGAGGGCGGATACTTTCCGGTGGTAGTCGGTGTAGCGCGCGGAGTCCAGCGGGATGAAGACGTCCGGCATGATGCCGCCGCCACCGTAGACGGTCCGTTTCGAGACGAGCGTGTTGAACTTGAGAGAATCGGGGAAGTGGATGCTGTCGGCGCTCATCAGTTCGCCGCGGTTGTAACGTTCGATCAGTTCGCGGTTGTACAGGGTGTCGTTGCCCATGGTGTAATGCTTCTGGATGTTGCGTCCGCTGGGGGTGTAGTATCGGGCCACGGTCAGGCGGATCATGGAACCGTCGGGCAGCGGGACGGGCTTTTGCACCAACCCCTTGCCGAATGTGCGCCGGCCGACGATTACGCCCCGGTCCCAGTCCTGGACGGCGCCGGAGACGATTTCGCTGGCCGAGGCGGAATATTCGTCTACCAGAAGGACCAGGCGTCCGTTTTCAAAATTCCCCTTTTCGGTGGCGAACGAGTTCTCGCGCGGCTGCCGGTTTCCCTGGGTATAGACAATCAGTTTCTCCCGGTCCAGAAATTCGTCGGCCAGTTCGTGGGCGATGTGCAGGTATCCGCCGCCGTTGCCCTGCAGGTCCAGCACGAGGTTTTCCATTCCCTGGAGCAGCAGTTTCCCGACGGCTTCGCGGATCTCTTTGGACGAGGTGATGGCAAAGCGGCTCAGGCGGATGTATCCGGTGGATTCGTCGAGCATGTAGGCGGCGTCCAGGCTGTAGATCGGGATGTTGCCGCGGGTGATGGTGTATTCCAGCAGCTCCGCGAAGCCGGTTCTCCGCACCTTGATGCGTACCTGGGTGTTGCGCGGACCGCGCAGCCGTTTCATGATGTCCGTATTTTTCATCTTGACGCCGGCGATCACGGTGTCGTCGACGAAGATGATGCGGTCGCCCGCCAGCAGACCGATCTTTTCGGAGGGGCCGCCCGAAATGACCTGTATGACATAGAGCGTGTCGGTCAGCATGTTGAACTGTATGCCGATCCCGTCGAAATTGCTTTCCAGCGGTTCGGTCAGTTCTTTGGTCTCTTCCGGATTGGAATATTCCGAATGGGGATCCAGTTTTTCGAGCATACCGGTAATGGCGTTTTCGGACAGTTTTTTTTCGTCGGCCGGGTCTACGTACAGGGTAGAAATGGCGCTGAAGGCGATCAGCAGTTTGCGCGAATCTTCGCTGATGCGCTGCTGGGCGTGCAGGCTGGCTGCCGCAAAAACAATCATGCCGGCAACGGCTGCCGGCCATTTAATCTTCATGATGTTCATATAATTGAATTTCTTTGGGGACAAAAGCGGAAACGTCTTTTCCGCAGGATAATAATTCGCGTACGATGCTGGAACTGACAAAGGCGCATTCCGGCTCGGCAAACAGGACAAGCGTATCGATGCCGGTCAGTTTCCGGTTGACATCTGCGATGTTTTTTTCGTATTCAAAGTCGTTGACGGTGCGTATGCCGCGTACAATGAAGTCGGCATTCACGTTCCGGGCAAAGTCGACGGTCGGCGAATCGTAGGCCATGACCTGTACGTTCGGGTTCCGTCCGTAGAGGCGCCTGATTGATTCGAGGCGTTTTTCCAGCGGGAAAAAACTTTTCTTGTCGCGGTTGACGCCGACGGATATGACAAGCTCGTCCACCAGACGGAGTGCGCGGTCGACCAGCGACTGGTGTCCGATCGTGAACGGGTCGAACGTTCCCGGGAAAATGGCTCTCTTCATTGCCTCTCTGCCTGTCGGTTGACCGGGTCTTCTTCCACTATCAGGTTCTCGATAATGAACGTCTGCCTGTCCATCGTATTTTTTCCCATGTAGAACTCCAGCATTTCCTTGATCTGGTCTTCTTTTTTCATGGTGACGGGATCCAGACGGATGCTTTTTCCGATGAAATGCTTGAATTCGTCCGGGGAGATTTCTCCCAGTCCCTTGAAACGGGTGATTTCCGCATTTTTTCCGATCTCTCTGAGGGCGTTCAGGCGTTCCTTTTCCGTATAGCAGTAAATGGTCTTCTGCTTGTTGCGCACGCGGAAGAGCGGCGTTTGCAGGATGTATACGTGATTGCGCTTGATCAGGTCGGGGAAAAACTGGAGGAAGAAGGTCATCAGCAACAGGCGGATGTGCATGCCGTCGTCGTCCGCGTCGGTGGCGATGATGACTTTGTTGTATCGTAGCCCGTCCAGCCCGTCCTCAATATTCAGCGCAGCCTGAAGCAGGTTGAATTCTTCATTTTCGTACACTATTTTTTTTGTCAGGCCAAAGCAGTTCAGCGGTTTTCCCCGGAGGCTGAAGACGGCTTGCAGGTTCGGATCGCGGCTTTTGGTGATGGAACCGCTGGCCGAGTCGCCCTCGGTGATGAAAATGCTGGAAGCGTCCCTGTTTTCGTCCTTGGGATCGCACAGGTGGATGCGGCAGTCGCGGAGTTTGCGATTGTGCAGGTTCGACTTTTTGGAGCGCTCGCGTGCCAGTTTCGAGATGCCGGCAATGGCTTTGCGCTCCTTTTCCGACTCAAGGATTTTCTTCAGCAGGATATTGGACGTCTCCGTATTGATATGTAAATAATTGTCCAGCCCTTTTTTGAGGAAGTCGCCTATAAACTTGGGAACGGTCGGTCCGTCGGGGCCCATGTCCCTGGAACCCAGTTTCGTCTTTGTCTGGCTTTCAAACACAGGTTCTTCCACCTTGATGCTGATGGCGGCTACTATGCCGGAACGGATGTCGGAATATTCGAAATTCTTGTTGTAATATTCTTTGACAACACGGCCGACGGACTCCCGGAAAGCGGAGAGATGTGTCCCTCCCTGCGTTGTGTACTGTCCGTTGACAAAGGAATAATACTCTTCGCCGTATTGATTGCTGTGCGTAATGACCACTTCGATGTCGTCGCCTTTCAGGTGGATGATCGGGTACAGCGCCTCGGTTGTCAGGTTTTCGTTCAGCAGGTCGGCCAGGCCGTTTTTGGAATAAAACGTTTTTCCGTTGAATATGACGGTCAGTCCCGAATTGAGAAAGACATAGTTCTTCAGCAGATTTTCAACAAACTCGTCGTTGTAGGAGTATTCGGCAAAGATCTGGCTGTCGGGGACGAAGGTGACGGAAGTGCCGTTTTTTTCCGAAGTGGTTTCGATGCCGGATTCGCGGGTGATGGCGGCCCGATGGTATTCCACTTCCCTGCATTCGTTTTCGCGGTAGCTGACAATCTTGAAATAACTGCTCAGCGCGTTGACGGCCTTGATGCCGACGCCGTTCAGGCCGACGGATTTCTTGAAGGCCTTGCTGTCGTACTTGGCGCCGGTGTTCATCCGGCTGGACACGTCCACGACTTTGTTCAGCGGGACGCCCCGCCCGTAATCGCGCACCGTCACCCCACCGTTGTCGATGGTGACGGAAATGCTTTTACCGTATCCCATCATGTACTCGTCGATGGAATTGTCCAGCACTTCCTTCAACAGGACATAAATCCCGTCGTCCGGCGAAGTCCCGTCGCCCAGTTTCCCGATGTACATACCCGGACGCAGGCGGATGTGTTCGCTCCATTCCAGCGTCCTGATATCTTCGTCGATGTAATTGGTTTCCTGTTGCAGGTATGAGTTGAGTTCGTTCATAATCGAATCATAAATGTTTGATGAAAGCTCTTCTGGTCTTGTGGTGTTCACGCCGAAAATAATCCCATTGCAACTGTATGGCGCTGTTTGTTTCGAGTTCGGGATTGCTTTCGGCATATTCTACGCCCAGTTTGACATATCTTGGAATCAAATCATTAAATATTAATGCGTTCACGCCCTTGTTCCGGTATTCCGGAAGGACGCCCATCAGATAGAGGTCGATCACTTTGGGCTTGCCGTAAAGGGTTTTCAGAAGCGGGATGAATCCGAACGGGAAAAACGAACCCCTGGCCTTGCGAAGCGCGCGGGAAAGGTTGGGCATTGTGATGCCGAAAGCCACAACCGCGTCATCGCGCTTGCGCAGGACGATGGTAATGAGGTCCAGCCGGAGCATGGGAATATACATGTTGACGTAGTATTTAATTTGGTTCGGCGTCAGTTCGGTATATCCGTAAAGCGGGGCGTAGGCCTTGTTCATCGCGTCGAAAATTTTGTATGCATAGGGCCAGATATCTTTCCGTCTCTTGAACTTGAGTATCTCAAGTCCGTATTTTTCCTTGACGATTTCGCCGATGCGGAGATGTTTCTCGGGCACTTCCTTCGGGACAAAAATCTTGAACTCGTGCCAGTCCGAATCCTTCACGTATCCCATCCGCTGCATGTGTTCGGGATAATAGGGATAGTTATAGATGGTCGCCATTGTTCCCGTCAGGTCAAAACCTTCGACCAGCATGCCTTCGTGGTCCATATCCGTGAAACCCAGCGGGCCATGGAGGGCGTTCATGCCTTTTCCCTTCGCCCAGCGCTCGACGGCCCCGAAAAGCCGGTCCGCCACTTCCACATCATCAATGAAATCGACGAATCCGAAACGGGCGTGTTTCTGCCGCCACGTTTCATTGCTCCTGCGATTGATGATGCCGGCAATGCGTCCGACAATCCGGTCGTCCCTGAAAGCAAGGAAATAGATGGCTTCGCTGACTTCAAAAGAGGGATTTTTTTCCCGCGAAAGAGTCATCATTTCTTCATCAATCAATCCGGGGACATGGTACGGACTATTTTTGTAAAGGTCGATGTTGAACTTGACGAATTGTTTCAACTCCCTGTCTGTATTAACTTCTCTGATGAATATACTCATGCGATCATTCGAATTTGGGTGGCAAATGTAAGAATTTTGAGTGTAGAAACAGATAAATGTGCCTTTTTTTTATCCGCAGGCAAGCGTTTTTTTTGAACGGAATGTCAGAACAGGGACAGGAGCAACTCTTCCACACTGGCACGCATCAAACTGTTTTTACCTGAAAACTGATTGATTAGAATGGCTACGGCATATTGTTTGCCATCCTTGACGACGTATCCGCCATAGCACCGGACGCGGCTCATGCTTCCGCTTTTCAGGCGAGCTTTTCCCTGCAGCGCCGATCCTTTGAGCATCGTCTGCACAGTACCTTCCACGCCGGCCTGCGGCAGCGAGCGGAAGAACGTTTCCGAAACTTCCGGACTGGCGGCCATGAAGACATACAGGTCACATAAAAACCGGGCCGTCGTCTTGTTGCTGGAGGCCAGTCCACTGCCGTCATACATCCACAGAGAAGCCGTGTTCAGCCCTTTTTCGCGCCAGTAGTTTTCGATTACCCTGACGCCTCTTTCAAAAGAAGAAATGACCTCCTGCGGTTCCGGCACGTATCGCAGCCCAAGGGTTTTCAGCAGCGCATCCGCATAAAGGTTCTGGCTGGCAAAGTGCGTGATGCGGATGATTTCCTTCAACGCGGGGGAATGGGTCGTAATCAGTTTTTTTCGTCCGGCGGTCGGCCACTGGCCGGATTCCGACAGTATACGGTAGCAGGAAGGCTCTCTTTTGATTTCGAAGCCCTTTCGGAGCAGGTAGCCGTTGAAATATTGTGCCAGAAACAGGCCGGGTTCGGGAATATCGCCCTTGATCCTGATCCGGCTGCGCCGTTCGGGTACAACGCCATACAGATAGCGGTCGTTGGAAAAGGGGAATCCGGTGATGTAGCAGCTGTCTGTCGAAACGGGCGCCGCTTTCAGGTAATTGTGGATTATCAGAAAGGGCATGGCCGGTTCGCAGCGGGAAATGGAGGGAGGCGCGCCCGCTCCATTCGTTTCCAGATAAAGCGCATATTGATTGTCAAATATATTAAGTCCGTAACTTCCCTGTCCGTAGTAATTTCCCAAATCTTCGCGCATCCATTTCATGGAGACGCCTTCCGTATCGAAAATACTTTCGTCGGCAATCACACGTCCGGTGATTTTGCGGATGCCGGCGGCTTCCACCGCCTCAGCCCACCGTGCAAGCAGGCTGTCCTTTTCCATGTGGAGTTCGGAGGAGTTGAGGGTTGGGTCTCCCGTGCCGTATATGTACAGGTTTCCGTTCAAAACCCCGTCACGGATTTCGCCGTCGTACAGGAGAGACGTTTCAAAGCGGAAATCTTCGCCCAGGATGGCCAGTGCAGAAGCCGTCGTAACGGTTTTCAGCACCGATGCCGGCGTCAATTCGCGTTCGTCGTCGAAACGGTAAAGCACCCGGCCGCTTGCCACTTCCCTGACCATAAAGGAGACGGAAGCGCCTTTCAGCGCGTTTTTTTCGAGAAAACGTTTTAGCGGAACCGGCATCTGCGCCTGCATTTGCATGCCGAAAATGAATAAACACAGAACAGCCGCTCTCCGGCCATGAAATGAATGAGTGTGCGATAAAAAAGTCTGCTTCATAGTTACACTGATTCGGATTGATTGAATCAGCGGACAAATGTACATGATAATTTTCAAAATCGTCGTTCGAAAACGGAAAAACACGTCGGATCGGAGAAGGACAAATAAAAAAGACAGCAGGCAAATTGTTTTTATGGAAAAAAGTTTTACCTTTGCACCCGCGTTTGAAAAAACATATTTCTGTCGATTCACTAGCTCAGCAGGTAGAGCACATCCCTTTTAAGGATGGGGTCCTGGGTTCGAGCCCCAGGTGGATCACCTGTAAAAGCTGCTGTTTCAGTGGCTTCTTTTATTTGCAGCGGTTACATGCCATTTTTTTTTGATCACCCGTAAAGCCCTGTGCCTGAAAAAGCCATCACACGTTCAGCGTATGGCATGTCCCTCCGGTGTATGCAACAATGACAGGTCGATTCCGAAAAAGTTCGCCTTTCCAAAATTCAGACCAACAGCGATTTGGAGCCAGACCTCCGTGTCTGCGTGTTTGAATAGCAGATAACCGGGTTCTGATCTTCGGCGCAGGCCGCTGTAGCTTCCCCTTCGAGGTCGGTCGGTTCCGTCATGTCGCTGTCGAGAAGGCCCCACACATTCGTCCTTCCCGTTCTGTGCCCGGGCGATACATTCGCTGTCTTTCACGGGCTGATCGATTTGTAATGCATAATTTACTGCCTTAATGATTCATGCTATATTTAATTACTCCTGTTTTTCCTCAAAAACCTGTCTGCCTTTCGGCTATAGGTAGCCACCTATCGGCAATCGGTAGCTACCTTTTGACCGCTCAAAAAGACTGCGGTCAACTGTTTTTCTTCGACGCTTCTTTCTTACTGATGTTACGCAATGAGGGATGGGATAACCGCAAGACGGGGCTGTCTCAAAAGCC
>JAIRXI010000333.1 GCA_031268395.1 Tannerella sp.
CCGCGTAAAATCCCCGGGATATTTCTTAGCGGATTTTATCCCCTTATACGGTTAATGGTAAACATAGGGGGAAAAATGGAAGAATCGGTAAGGAAATATTTCCAGGGAGAATTGTCGCGCGGAGAGCGCCTGGAACTGCTCCGCAGGTCGGAAACTGACCCGGCGCTCAAAACGGCATTCATCCGGCACCAGAACATGCTGGCCCTGCTGGAATTTGCACCGCTGAAGGGCGACCGCGGGAAAGCGCAGGCCGGTTATGCGGCATTCCTTGCCGGGCAGAAACGCAAGTCGATGCGCCTCCTGGTGATGCGTGCCTTCCGCTATGCTGCCGCCATCCTGTGCCTGGCAATCGGGACGTGGTACGCCGCATCCCTTTATTTCCCAGGCAGCAGGACTGAAACCGTTGCGATGCATACCCTCTATGTGCCTGCCGGGCAACGCGTAAGCCTGACGCTTGGCGACGGTAGCGTTGTATGGCTCAATTCCCGCACGAAACTCACTTATCCCGCCGTATTCAACGGCAACGAGCGTCATGTCACGCTCGAAGGCGAAGCCTGGTTCGACGTGGCAAAAGATGCCCGGAAACCCTTTACCGTATCGTCCGGCAATGTAGATGTAAAGGTCTTGGGCACCTCGTTCAACATATACGCTTATCCGGGGGAAACCTTCAGCCGCGTCAGCCTGGTCGAAGGCAGCCTTCGGGTGCATGCACACGGAAGTGAGCCGGCAGGCGCCGTCGTCCTCCATCCCAATAGCGAAGCCATCGTCGCAGGCGGGGAAATATCGGTAACGGAAATTCCCGACCTCAACTATTTCCTGTGGACAAAAGGAATATACAGTTTTGAAAATGAAACATTCGGGAATATCCTGAAACGGCTGGAACTCTACTACGACATACGCATTGACGTGCGCGACGCTGCCATGCTGCAATGGCGCTATACCGTGAAATTCCGCCAGCGCGACGGTATCCGCGAAATACTCAACCTGATGCGTGAAATACACAAATTCAGCATAAACATAGACGAAGAAAACAACGTAATAACAATCAACAGGTAAAAGAAATAAGTATAGAGTATGTAGAACCTTAAAACAATATGCCTATGGAAAAAAACCGGTAGAAAAACAAAAATGCCATGGCACAGTGCGGGAACACTGGCCATAGCAATAAATTAAGCAAACACAGAGATTTTATTTTGGTAGTATTTACTTAAAAAACGAACAAAGATATGGATTTTAAAAATTTATTACGATTCTATATTATTAAAAAACCTTATTTTAAAGGAACAATCAGGATTAAGGAAACATCAATCTTTCTTTTATTTATCTGTTCGTTCCAGCTGGTTGCGGGAAATTTGGATGCGCAAACCGTCAGTATAAAACTGGAGACGAACGAACTCAGTGTACGGCAACTTATTTCGGACATAGAAGACCAGACGGATTTTCTGGTACTGTTCCGGAATAACGATATCGATGTAGAGCGGATAGTCCGTCTTAAAAGCACGACGGGAAACCTGATAGCATTTCTCGATGAGACATTTCATGACACGGGTATCAGCTACAAATTCCAGAACAAATATATTGTCCTTTCAAAGCAATCCTATGCCGGTAAAGCGACCGGAATATTTCAACAGTCAGGCAAACGTATCACAGGTCTGGTAACCGACACGGACGGCGAACCGATCATCGGCGCTAATATCATCGAAAAGGGCGCGGCGAACGGGACGGCAACAGACACGGACGGACGCTTCTCGCTGACGGTAGCCGACAATGCCGTTTTGCAGGTATCTTTTATCGGGTATGTGAGCCGGGATATTGGCATCCGGAATCAAAGCAACTTACAAATCACACTCGAGGAAGACAACCTGGCATTGGAGGAAATCGTAGTCGTGGGATACGGGACACAGAAAAAAGTCAATTTGACGGGAGCCGTACAAAACATCTCCGGTAATGAACTGATAAAAAGGCAGGCTTCCAACACGTCAGTAGCTTTGCAGGGCTTAGTTGCCGGGGTATCGGTAGTACAGTCTTCCGGTCAGCCTGGAGCAGATGCGGCTTCAATCATTGTGCATGGGACAGGGTCTTTAAATTCTTCTACCGGGCCATTGGTATTAATAGACGGCATCGCAGGAGATATGAATCAAATTGACATGAATGCCATAGAGTCAATTTCTATTTTAAAAGACGCAGCATCTGCATCCATTTATGGTTCGAGGGCCTCAAACGGCGTTATTTTGATTACAACTAAACGCTCCAAAGATGAAAAAGTGAGCTTATCGTACAGTGGATATGCCGGGTTTAATACGCCGACAGAATTACCGGATCCTGTTTCGGCCATCGGATATATGGAAGCAATCAATATTGCACGGGCAAATTCCGATATGGACCCTCAATATACACAAGGACAGATTGATGAATATAAAACATCAGGTCCGGACAATTATTACCGCTACGATACAAACTGGCGGGATGAAGTCATAAAAAAAACAGCTCCCGTCCAGAATCATTCCATTAGTTTAAGCGGGGGTTCGAAAAAGCTCAATTATTTTGCTCATGCCGGATATCTTTCCCAAGGCGGTCAGATACCTAATAATGATTATAGCCGTATGACTTTGCGGATTAATACCGACATACATATTACAGACTGGCTGAAAGCCGGTTTGGATATTAATATACGCCAGTCGAATGACAAGCGGCCAAGTCAACAATCCCCCAGCAGTATTTTTAACCTTGCCATTGTTACAGTCCCGCTATTTGCCGGGATCAATAATGACGGAACATGG
>JAIRXI010000338.1 GCA_031268395.1 Tannerella sp.
TTCCGCAGAATTGGCAGACCTTTTTATATTCAAATTTACTCGTCATCTTTTGCTTATATCTTGGATATATTTGTTATAACTTTTCGTCAATCTTTGTTTGTGTTTGTAAGTATTTGTAAGAACTCTACACAACTCAGGATTTACTTTTTTTCTTTGTACCACTGCGGTACAAATACGGTACAAAATTACACAAAATATCTGTAAAAAAACAATAGGTAACGATAAAAAAATTATCAACAGAATGATATTAAGTTATTGAATTACAGTGTTATATTTACTTTTGATTGATTGTTGTTTTTAAGGGTTATTTCCCGATGCAAAACTTTGAGAATATATTCCTCAATACTTCATCCGAAGAAATTTCACCCGTAATCTCTCCCAGATAGTGCATACATTCGCGGATGTCCTGCGCCACAAAATCGCCCGATACGCCCTGCCGAAAACCTTCTTCCACGCGGTGGATGGATTCGAGCGCGCTGGACAAGGCTTCGTAATGACGTACGTTGGTGACAATACAATCATCGCTGTCAATTTCAGGCAAACCGGCCGCCTCCAGCAGGGCCGTCTCCAGCGCTTCCGTATTTTGCCTGTACTTGGCGGAAAGATAAATCCGTTTCGCCGGGATTTGCGGCAAAAAGGTTTCTTCCAGGACCTGTTTTTCTTCCGCCGAAATCCGGTCGATCTTGTTGATGATGATGATTAATTGTTTATCTCCGGTTTTCGGAACAATCTTTTCGGCTATCTTTTCTGTTTTTTCGCTGAACTGAGTGGCGTCAATCATCCAGACAACGATGGTTGCCTGAAGGATTTTCTGATAAGTGCGTTCGATACCCAAGATCTCCACCTCGTCACCCGTGTCGCGAATGCCGGCGGTGTCAATGAAACGGAACGAAATGCCGCGTATATTGACTACATCCTCAATGGCATCACGTGTAGTGCCGTGAATTTCGGAGACGATCGCTTTTTCTTCGTTCAGCAAATGGTTGAGCAGTGTCGATTTCCCTACGTTGGTTTCACCGACAATCGCCACCGGAATCCCGTTCTTAATCGCATTTCCCATACTGAACGACTGCACCAGGCGGGAAAGGTGGTCTTTGATTGTAGACACCAACCGGTTTAATTGCGTCCGGTCGGCAAATTCGACCTCTTCTTCCCCAAAATCCAGTTCCAGTTCAATCAGGGATGTGAAGTTGAGAAGTTGTGAACGAAGCCGATGCAGTTCGCGACTGAATCCGCCGCGCATCTGATTCATGGCCAGGCGGTGGGAGGCGGCCGAAGAAGAGGCGATCAGGTCGGCGACCGCTTCGGCCTGCGACAGGTCCATCTTGCCGTTCAGGAAAGCGCGCTGCGTAAATTCGCCGGGCTTGGCCAAACGGCAACCCTTCGCTATCAGCAGTTGCAGGATCCGCTGCCGGATATAGGAGGACCCGTGGCACATAATTTCCACCGTATCCTCGCCCGTGAACGAATGGGGTGCGCGAAACAGGGATACCATCACTTCGTCTATCCATTCGCCATTGTGCCGGATGCTGCCATGGGCAATGGTGTTTGCCGGCCGCGAAGCCAAGTCTTTCCCCGCCGTATGAGGGAAAAACAGGCTGTCACAAACAGGAATCGCAGCAGGCCCTGAAACGCGGATGACTGCAATGCCGCCCGTTCCCGGAGCTGTTGACGGGGCACAAACAGTTTCGTTCATAGCGTTGATAATTTGTATTTTCGTGTTCCAAGGCCGATTTTTTCGGCATGATCCAGTCCGGCTTCCCAGTGCGTATCGGGATGCATCAGATGGAACTTGTCTACCCCTTCCAGTGATACGCCCGGGTACTTTTCGGCCAGTTTGCTCCCGTTCAGCACAGGCGCCTGGATAACCAGATCGGCGCAGGCCTGGTCGAGAGCCACGGGATCAAAGGATGCCAGGATGCCCAGGTCGGGCACGATCGCCGTGTCGTTATGGTTCCAGCAGTCGCACTCCGGCGATACATTCATAATAAAATTCACGTGAAAGTGCGGCTTGCCCTGCACAACCGCCTTGGCATATTCCGCAATTTTACAGTTCAGCCGTTCGGACGTATCGCCTTCGCCCATTACGGCGCCGTCGTACTGGCAGAGGGCGACGCATTGTCCGCAGCCGACGCACCTGCCGTATTCGATAAAAGCCTTCCGGTGGTCGTCGAGACAGATGGCGCCATGGGCGCAGTATTTCACGCAGACACTGCATCCGGTGCACGATTCGCGGTCGACAACCGGCTGCGACGACGAATGCAGTTCCAACTTCCCGGCTACGCTGGCCGATCCCATGCCGAGATTCTTTAGCGCGCCTCCGAAACCGCTTTGTTCATGCCCCTTGAAATGATTCATGCTGATCACGATGTCTGCATCTGCGATGGCCGCTCCGATTTTGGGCGCCTTGCAGTAGGTGCCGTCAAGGGGCACTTCGCGATGGCTGGTACCCTTCACGCCGTCGGCAATGATGACATTGCATTTGGCAGAAATTGGGTTGAAGCCGTTTTCCATAGCGCTTTGCAAGTGGTCAACCGCATTGGAACGGCCGCCGGAATACAGCGTATTGCTGTCCGTCAGAAAGGGTTTTGCCCCCAGTTTGAAAAGTAGCGTCGCAAGCCCTGCCGCATAATTCGGACGGATAAATGCCAGGTTTCCAGGCTCGCCGAAATGAATCTTCACGGCGACATATTGATTGTTGAAATCAATTTTTTCAATGCCTGCCCGCCTTATCAGCCGTTCCATTTTGACAAGCAGATTGGCGGACGGCGTAGTGTGAAGGTTCGTAAAATAAACTTCGGATGATTCCATATCAGAACAATAAATTGAATAACATATCTTTCTTATACTTGCAAATGTACAAAAAAACTCTTTTCGACCTTCCGCAAAACGGTTTTTTGTCCGAAAGGATCATGTAAATTTGTATCCGGTTCTTTTCCGATTGTTTTCCCGGTATCTTTTGTGAGTTAGTTCCCGGATTTTCTCTTCGGATAAATTCATTTGAATAAGCATACCTGGCATCTCCGGGGGCGCAAAGAGGCTTAGGAACTGTCTGAAAATAATCGTCACATTTATCGTTCTGTTTTTCACCGTACTTCAGCCCGAAAATACTTACATACCCCGGTATGCGTGCATTTTCGGGCTTCGTCCCGCAAAAAACATCTCCGATAAATTTGTGACGT
>JAIRXI010000026.1 GCA_031268395.1 Tannerella sp.
CTTTGAAACAAGACTCGCAAGCAAGCATTTTTTGCATTAATCGAACGACTGCCGTTTGCCGTGAGATTGCAAAGCCACGTCATTTTCTTTTGTTTGTTCTTCGGAAATTAAAACTCGCAATGACGGGACGGACCGCAATGACGCCGAATGGCAATGCACAAAATTACCCCGCGCGAAGTATACATTCTCCTAATATTATAACTGTCCATACTATTTTGCCCGTATGAAAATTTTTAACATATTCTATCTCTCTAAAATTTCCTTCTACGGTTATTGTTTCCCATTTCTCAACACGCCAATAAACAAATTCATTGAAATAAAGAGTAATGTAAGTTTCGGCATTTCCAATGACAATATAATTAATTCATGTTACGCACTTACAGCATATTTAATATTATAAAGTTCATTCCAAGCGGCTTTTGCAGACGGCTTATTTGATCATGGGAGAAATCTCCGCCTAACAGTTGCGACAGTCCTGTCGCCGTCGTTTTGCCCATACTGCTCAATAAATAATCCGTGTATAAATCTAATATCTGTTTCATGACCCAAAGATAATAATCCTTTTTTATTTTCATTCATAGGCTTGCGTAACATGAGTGATGTAAGTGAAACGATGTGCAAATATAGTATTTTTCGGTGGAAATGCCGGAAGATTTGAAGAAATTATCCCGCACAAAATATACAGGGCGTTTTCGGCTAACGAAAATCCGGGATAAATCTTCTGCAGAGAAGCAGAATTGCCCCTGCGGGTAAAACGACACGGACTGCAAGCCCGCGCCGGCGATGGTTATATATTGAAAAAGCAAAGTGACGCATCCCATCCGGGACACGTCACTTTTTCCACCCCCGGATGGACGGATGTTCAAAACCGGGTTACAAGTCTGTTTCGACGAAAGGCGTTACGGGAGTTTCACCTCCAATATTTTACTGTAGTTGTAATGGCTGCCCGCATTGTCGGCCAGGGCGCCGACCCGCACGTAGTACGTGGTGTTGGGCGCGAGGCCGGTCAGGGTAGCCGAATACGTCTTCGAGACGATTTCGTTGTCGCTGACCGAATTTACATCCACATCGGATTTCTTCGCAAACGTGTTTTTATCCACGTAAGGCGTTTTGCCGCACATAAAGGAAATGGTCCGTATTTTAGGCGCGTTCGCCGAGCGGGACAGTTGCGTCGAGAGCGTAACCTCGCCGCCCGTACCGGCTACGGCATCGACTGACAGCCGCAGATGCGGCGTCACCCGGATATCCAGTTCCGTTGTGCCGGAAATATCCGTTTCGATCGGTTCGAAAGCGGCGAAAGCGCCCTCGGCCGTGATGCGGTATTTGCCCGCGAAGGCAGACCTGTTCTCGAACGAACCGTCCTGCTTCACCCAAAAATCGTACGGCTGGAGGCTCCATTCATCTTTGTAAAACTCGTAAATCCTTATTCGCGCCCCGTTGGGAATCTGGGTCGGCATGGGTTCGTTCGTTTCGGCGTCTATCAATTGGCCTGTCAGCGTTGCGTTCGGGGCGTCGTAATTGTCCAGGTCACACCCGTATAGACAAACTCCGCACAGGACAACCAGCATGGATGCTACCTTAAAAACTCTATCTTGTATTTTTTTCATCTTGCGTATAGATTAAAATCCCGGGTTCTGTATCAAAACTTCGTTTTGAGCCACATTCGGAATGGGTTGATAATAATTTTTGTCTAAAAATGTCTTTGCGGAATTGAGCGTGTTCGGCCCCTTTTCAAAGACATATTTCCCAGTCGCATAGTCCAGCCAGGGCAACAGCGCCCGGAAGACGGTGTTGTTCATCACCTGCGTGGCGGTCCTCCAGCGCACCAGATCCCAGTACCGCAGGTTTTCGAATGCAAGCTCGACCCGCCGTTCCTGCCGGATGTCGTCCATCGTGACGGACGTTTTCGGCTGTATGCCCGCGCGGTTCCTGACTTCGTTCAGTCGCGGCATAGCATCGGCGGGACGGTTCAGCTCCACCGCCGCCTCCGCATAATTCAGCAGCGTCTCGCCGTAGCGGAACACGATGAAATTGGTGGTGGAACGATTCTGGGGAACACGTATGTTTACCGGGTCCAGGTATTTCTTCAGCAGGAAACCGGTACGGGTAGCATCGCCCCCCAGCGGCATCCCGTCCTTGCCGGCAAGGGTGTACGACGGGTCTTCGCTGAACACGTTCGAATAGGCGGCCGCCGCAACTTTTACGCCGTCGCTGCCGATGATGCCCCTGCGGATGACGATCGTGCCATTCTGCCACGGACTGTTCGGATACAGTACCGTGCCGAAAAAGCGGGGATCCTTGCCTTCGAAAATATCCTCCGGACTGTCGTAATAGATTGGGTTGCCGTCGGCGTCGTCCGTCACCAGTATGCCGGGACGTCCGTCGGTATATTCGAAGGCTTCGACCAGGTCGAGCGTCGGCCCGATCTGATTGCCGTAACTGACCTTGAACGATTGGGGCGCGTTGTAAAAGTCAAAACTGTGCGCTTTGTCCGCTGAATATGCACGGCCGAAAATGGCTTCTTCGTGCATGGTCTGATCCGTGAACAGGTTCTGGAAGTTGGCCGCCCGGTTGTTCGCATCCCTGTCATACAGGCTGTACTTGCCGGAATTGATAATGACTTCCGACGCAGCCAGCGACAGGCCGAAGTAACCGTTTGCCCTGTCGGCCGGAATCCCCACCAGCCCGTCCAGCTGCACGCTGCCGTAGCGCGCAATGGAAGCGGCATAAAGCATGGCGCGGCTTTTCAGCGCATACGCCGCATAGCGGGTCGCCCGGAACTGCTCGCTGCCCGTGGTCGCTTCCGGGAGGCCGGCGATGGCCCTGTCCAAATCTTCGGCGATGAAGTTCCACGTTTCCTCTTCCGTGCTGCGCGGCACTTTCAGGTTGTCAATATTGCCGTTTTCATACTTCTGCGCATCCTCAATCAGCGGCACGCCGCCGTAGCGTTTCGCCATCACGAAATAGTTGAACGCCCGCAGAAAATACGCTTCGGCCAGATACCGGTCCTTCGACGACTGGCTGATGGCGGCGTCCGCAATCTTTTCGATAAATTCATTGATGGTCCTCACCTTGCTGTATTCCCAGGAAGCAAAGTCATTGTCCGGGAACGTCGGCGTGTAACGGATTCCCCAGCTATAGCAGCGCAATGATTCGTCCGTATAGTGAGTTTGAAAACCGACCTCGGCTGTTTCCCATGCGTGCGGTTCCATTTGTACGCGGTCGTACATGCCGGCCACGTAGGCCAGGATGGCGCTCTCGTTGCCCCAAACATCCGCATCGGAAATGATGTCCATCGGCTTCCTGTCCAGGAAACCGTCCATACAGGCGCTCAGCGTCAGGCACAGGCCTGTTGCTGCAAGATAAATAAATTTACGTATCATCATATTATATTTTAAAATGTAATGTTAACTCCAATGTTCCATATTTTGATGGAGGGATATTGAAATCTGTCGTTATTGTTTGATTCCGGATCTCCGAACGCGAGGTTGTCGAACGTAAGCACATTGTTGCCGGAAACGTACAGCCTCAGATTGTCCGCGCCCGCCCTGCGAACCCACTGTTTCGGCAGGGTATATCCCAGTTCGACGTTTTTTGCCCTGAGATAGTATGTATTGATATTCGTGAAAGTCGAATTTCGCATGTTGTTCGTTTTCCCTGCCGCATACGTGGACGGGTATTTGCCGGGAATCCACTCCGAATTGGGATCGAACGGATCTGCCCGGCGCCACCTGTCCATCATGGCGGTCAAGGCCGTTCCGCCATTGTACAGCGGAAATGCCGCCGCATTGGTCATATAGCGGGAATAATGCGTGGCGCCCTGCATCAGGACTGAAAAGTCGAATCCCCTCCAGGAAGCGGCGGCGTCGAACCCGAAGTAAATCTCCGGCGTATTGTCCCGGCCTATCGGCTGAACGTCGAGGTCGTTGATGAAGCCGTCGCCGTTCAGATCTTCAAATTTCAGGTCGCCGGGCGCCAGGGTCGTATTGCCTGCGCCGTCCTGCACCGCCCATGTATTGATTTCCTCCTGGTTTTGGAACTGTCCGACATATTTATATCCGTACGCAATGTTTTTCCACCGGTCGCTCCGGTTGTTCTTCCAGTACAGGAACGAGTTGATTGGATCGTTCTGTTCGATATACTGGTTCCGGGAGCGGGTGTATGAGATGTTACCCTTGACGGAATAGCGGAAATCGTTCACCTTGTTGCTGTGTCCCAGCATCAGCTCAAACCCGCGGACGTTGTCGCTGTTCAGGTTTTCCTGCGGCAGTGACGCCCCGAACGTGTTGGGCAGCGACAGCGTGCGATAGGCCAGCAGCCCGTCGCGTTTACGGTAGAACACGTCCAGCGACGCTTCCAGCAGTCCGTTCCTGTACGCCGCATCTATTCCCGCGTTGAATATTTCGGAAGTAAGCCACGTGTAATATTCATTGGCCAGTCCCTTCGACGTAATACTTTTGATCACGTCCGTCCCGAAAATATAGCTGTTGCTGCCCGGATAGTTGTAACCGGTGAGATACTGGAAAGCGGCCACCCTGTCGGTATTGCCCTCGCGCATCCTGTCGTCTCCCATCTTGCCGTACGAAAGCCGCAGCTTGAGGTTCGTCAGCGCCTCAAGGCTGTTTTTCAGGAACGACTCCTCCGAAATCCTCCAGGCCACTTCTGCGCCGGGAAAGAATCCCCAGCGGTTGTCCCGGTAGAATTTGGCGGAGCCGTCTTCGCGAAACGTCAGGTTCACCATGTACTTGCCGATGTAATCGTAACTCAGCCGGCCGATGTACGACACATTGGCCATTTCCGACTGTGTTCCCCCGTTTGTCTTGTTCAGGTCTCGACCGGCATTAATCTGAGCCACCGCGTCGATATCGAACTCCCGATAAGCGCTCACCCAGTCCTTCAGGTCTTCCCGCTGCTCGTATGCGGCAAAGACGGAAACGGTATGCTTTTGCGCAAACGTGCGGTTATAGTCCACCCTGAACTGCAGGAAATTCTGTTCTTCGATGTCGTCGCGCCGCGTCAGTGACGAGGGCGAATTCCTTGTCTGGGTGATGGCGTATGTATCCGTTGCCCGGTTGTACGAATACAGGTTATATGCCTTGCTGAAATTCCTGGTCTCCTTCAGGTTGCCCAGATAGCTGAAAAGCAGTTTGGCCGACAAACCTTCCACAAACGGCACGTCGTATTTCAACGAGAACTGCCCGTTGAACAGCTTGTATTTTTCCCTGTTGGTTCCGGTCAGTTCAGGATCAAGCATTATGGCATGGTTGTTGCCGAAAGTTGCACTGCTGTAATACTCATGATTGTCGTCGTTTGCCCATGGCGAAAGAGTGGGCAATACCTGCATCACATATTCAATGGCGGTATTTAATACGTTCTTGTTTTCAATCCGTCCGCTCAGCTGGGCTTCCGCCGTCAGATAGCGTGCTATTTTGGCGGAAACATTGGCGCGGATGTTGTATCTTTCAAATCCCGCCGTGCTTCCCTGATACTTGGAAGATTGATTCGTGTACCCGAACGAAGTGAAATAATTGATGGATTCGTTTCCCCCGCTGGCGTTCAGGCTGTGCTGGGTCTGGGGAGCGTTCTTCCGGGTAAGAATGTCCATCCAGTCGTAACTCCGGTAACCATCTTCGGTTCCTATCCTGAATTTTTCCAGATCTTCGGCCGTATAGACGGGCGAAAGTCCGCGGTTCAGCGCATCTTCATTCAGCAGTTCCGCATATTCCCGCGCATTGATCACCTCCGGAAAAGTCGTAAAGTTTTGCCACCCGTACGAGCCGTTGTACGTGATGCTGGCTTTCCCTTCGCTTCCCTTCCGGGTGGTAATCAGCATGACGCCGTTACCGGCCTTTACGCCGTAGATAGCTGCCGCCGCATCTTTCAATATGGAAATGCTTTCAATTTCATTCGGGTCAAGCTGGAATCCGGGTTGCTCAATCCCGTCGACCAGGACAAGCGGAGAGCCGAATCCGCGAATGTCCACGTCGGCGATGGCTCCCGGATCGCCTCCCCGGTCTACTACCCGTATGCCCGGTAGGCGACCGGCAATGGCCTTGCTGATGTTCGATACCGGTGACTTGATTAAATCCCGGTTGGAAATGGCAGCGACAGAACCGGTCAGCGTCACTTTCCGTTGCGTACCGTATCCGACGACGACGACCTCGTCCAGCGCCTGGGTATCTTCAGTCAGGATGATACTGATGTTTGTCCGGTTGCCCGTTGCAACCTCCTGCGTGTTGTATCCGACATAGGAAACAATTAGCGTCGCCCCTTGTGATACGTCCAGCGTGAACCGTCCGTCCGCGTCGGTGATGGTACCGTTAGCCGCAACGCCTTTCTCTATCACATTAGCGCCGATAACAACGTCGTTAGCGTCGTCGAGTACGATGCCGGTGATTCTGATTTCACTCTGCGCCGGCTCGTGCGTTTCCGAAAAATCGCCGTCGCGGGCGCTTGCCGTCCATACCCCCATCAACAGGAACAACGCGGACAGCGTCATGATATTTACAAGTTTTTTTAATTTGGCATGTTTCATGCCGTTAATTAATGCGTTTGTCATATACATAATGAATTATATGATTAAAATTTATTTTAAAAATATGGTATTTCTCAAGTTTTAAAGTTGACATGACCGGAATACGATACCGATGTTTTCCGGTCATTTTGCTGTCATTTGTTCATTCTGTCTTTTCTCATAGGCATTCTGTTTTTTTTAAGTTATTCCTGTTTTCCTTCGATTTTGATTTCCGTCTCCTCGCACCGTTCCTGTGCGCCGGTCAGGATTTCAACTAATCGCTTTTCGTAAGACGTGGAATTGATGACTGTTCCTTTCACCTTGTTTTCGCCCACAAGAATACAACCCGAACTGTCGTTTTTCGTATTACCCCGGTGAATCAGTATGCCGCTGAATCCCGGCACGTCCAGCAGTCGCGGAAGCATCCGCCGCTTGGCCGGCGACAGGTTCACAATCACCCGGTAAAGGCCTGTCGGGATAGCCGTTTCGTGCGCTATCTTCTTCTGACGTATCTCTTCCGGCGACATCGTTTGGGTCAGTCCGCGGTCGGCGTCTTCCAGCGTGTCGCAGAAGTACGTGCCGTCAATATAGAGGGATCCAATCGTATAGTCCAGTCCGGAAAATCTTCTTTTCAATCTCAAGTCCACTGCCATTAACCATTAACCATTAATCAATAATCACTAATCATTAACCACTAATCACTGATTTTTCGAATCCGAACAGCGTATAGTCTATCAGGATATTCCCGGTCGTGTCGTAGACGTCCTGGCGGTCGCGCGTGCCGTGCGGGTAGTGTTCCTTACGGTTGAGCAAG
>JAIRXI010000057.1 GCA_031268395.1 Tannerella sp.
CGGGAAATGGCAATTAATAAAGGAGATCACATTGAATGAAACACAGGTTGCCATTATTGATTCGGTGGACTATTCCTGTGAGAATATTATTTATCATTTCAGGGAAGATCAAACACTGACCGTATCCAACACGGAAGAAAGCATGGCTTATGAATATGCTCCATTTCCGTTTTGTGCGACTTGCCTCCCTTTAAATCCCCGTCCGAACCTCCTGATGGGCGACTCCGGTGTCTATTGTGGCGTTTACCGGAAATACATGGTTATCTTCCCGGAACTGAATCCCGAAAGGAGTGTCGATCCGGAATATCCTGAAAGGTATGGAATATTGCCGCTCTCTGAAATCAGACAGTTGTTTTTAAGAATTGAATAGTGAAATGAATAATATGCCCGAAATCCGCGAGCGTTTTTACAACGCGGTGTTTCTTCGCGTAACGCTATATTGCAAATTACCCGGAGAGCCACAGAGCGATGATCCTGCTTGCGGATTTCAGGTTTAACAATCCATCAAACCCGTATTTTTAGTCAATTCCGCCGCCGTGGGAAAAGAGCGTTCCCGTTTCGCTCAAAATCAATTTCAGGGTGGAATGATGCGACGAACATCCGTTTGAAGAAAAAAAAAGAAACAGAAAGAAACAGTTATACAAAAAAATGAGATAAAAGAAAGGAGACAATATGAGTACACAACTGAAAATTCACAGCATTATGCTGTACAAACTGCGCAACGAAGCCCATTTCGGGCTGATGCGTTTCATAGTCGATCTGTTCGGCAGCGTGCCCGAAATCATCCTCACGACGGTGGCGCCTGTGCTGCAAGCGTTTCAGGCGGGCGTGGAGGAGGAAGACCGGGCGCTGGAACTGATCCGCAGCAGCGGATACACACCCCAACTGGTGGTGCTCGACCGCTTTCGCCTCGGACTGCACAACGCGGTGCGCACGGTGGTGAATGCCTTCCTGCACAGCCCGGTGACACAGGCGCTCAACGCCGCTACGGAACTCAAAACGGTGCTCGACCGCTACGCCAGTCTGGTGAAAGTCACACGCTATGAGCGGACGCAACTGATCTTCAACCTGCTTCAGGATCTGAAGATTGCACAAACGGATCTCAACCAGCTGGCGCTGAATTTCCTGGTCTCGCAACTGAAAGTAAGCAACAACCGGTTTTACGAAATCACCGGCCAGCGGGCCGACGAAGAAGCGGAAAAGGCGCTGATGGCCAAAATGGCCACCGTGCGCGCACAGCTGGACGCGCTCTACAGCCAGATGACTGCGCTGATTCAGGCGGCCATGATCATCAACGGCACCGCCGATTTCGAACACTTCGTAGCGCGTCTGAACGTCCGCATCGACGAAGCCCGCCGCACCATCCATCGCGCCAAAAGCAGCGACACCGGCAACGACGGCATCGACGGCGGCGACCTGACAGAAGAGGAGCCGGACGGAGAGAACGGGGAATAAAAGATGAAGAAAAGACTTTTTTTGAAGACCCTGGCGTCCGTAACGGCCGCCATTACCCTGGGGAGTTGCGACAGGGCGGAAGACAGCGGCTTATCGCTGCATGAAGTAGAGAACCATGCGGTTCTTCAGCTGTATTACCCTCCTTCCGTGGATGCCGTCTTAAGCATTATCGGGGGAGACGGCACATACGCCGCCGCCAGCAGCGACGAATCCGTACTCAAGGCAACCACCGTGCAGGAACAGAAAACGCTTGTGCTGACCCCCCTCTCCCCGGGCGAAGCAACGGTCACGCTAAGCGACGGGGCGAATAACGTCTATACGCTGAGCGTGAACATTTCCTTTCGTGAAAGCAGTTTCGTGATAAAAGAACGCGCGGTCAGGATTCGGGGCGGGAATCTGACGGAAGAAGAAAAGAAGGATATCGAAGCAAAGGCGCTGGCGACCGTTCCCGTTCAGGTGAACGGCGGATACAGATTCACCTTCACCAACGAAGACGGTTATTCCGGCAAGGTGACCGTTTATGCCGAAACGTTTGGTGAAAACGGAGAAGAAGGCGTTTTTGAGATGCAGGTAGAAGATGAAAACAGCGCCGGCCACATAAAATATGTCATGCGGCTAAACGGCAGGGAAAGAATATTTCATCTCGCCACATACGATCCTTCAACAAGAACCAGCCCGAAAATCGACATGGTTTTTGCGGAAGATGTAACCGGACTGATTCAACCGGACTACCCGGATGTTGAACTCGTTTACACGGAACAGATTTTTTAATTGTCACATAATAAAGAAGACGAAAATATGAAAACAAACAGAAGACAATTTCTAAAGACCGTGGGCGGCCTGGCCGCTTTCACGATCATCCCGCGTCACGTGCTGGGCTTAACCCGAAAAGAAATGAAAAGAATAGATCTAAAGAAAGTTTTAATTGGACTGGCAGTAATGTCTGTCATGAGCACGATGCCGACGCTTACGACGGTTGCACAGCAAAATAGAGTTGGCGTTAAAGTAGGCCTTGGTGTTACTTCGTTTCTTGATGATGCCGTTGTCAGGACAGATGGCAATAACAATATCCTCGAACCGGCGGGGCCTGAACTGTCCAATATGGCTGTAAACATAGGCGTGTTCGACAATTACAGTTTTTCCAGCCGTTTAGGATTACAAACAGAAGCATCACTTTTGTTAATCGGCGATTATGGTTCCGGTAATCCTTTTACGGGTTTGGGCTATCTAAACATTCCTGTACTGATAGATTTAAAACTTTCCAAACGATTTAGTGCCATTGCAGGACCACAAATCGGGGTGAAAGTATACAAACACGACAAATATTACCTGCATTATACCCTTAAACCAGACGCTCAATTATTAGTTGAAGGAAAGAATGATATTAATCCGATAGATTTTTCGCTTGCTGTCGGCGTTCAATATTCATTCAGTCATTTGGTTTTAGGTATGCGCTATAATCACGGACTAACATCAGTCTGGGACTTTAAAACTAATGCAACAGCGTCAGGGTTTCATCTGAGAGTTTTACAGTTAAGTACAGGGTGGCTGTTTTGACGTTCACGCTGACGCAGACTTGCAAAAAATAGTAGCTGGATTGACTGTTGTGTTAATCCGACAATCAAAGGAAGACAATATGTTTTATCAAATAAGAACTATAGAAATATGAAGAGAAGACATTTTTTAAAGACCGTGGGCGGCCTGGCCGCTTTCACGATCATCCCGCGTCACGTGCTTGGCAGGGGCTTTATCGCCCCCAGCGACACGTTGACGAAGGGAATTATCGGCGTCGGAGGCATGGGACGCGGACACGTGAATTACGGCGGTACGCGGCTGGTGGCCGTGTGCGACGTGGACAAAAACCACCTCGAACTGGGCAAGGCGCTGACAACGGACACCATCGCCGCCTACCATGATTTCCGGGAACTGATCGGCGATCCGAACGTGGACATCGTGCACATCGCCACGCCCCCGCACTGGCACGGCCTCATGTCCGTCGAAGCCGCCCGGGCGGGCAAGGACATCTGGTGCGAGAAACCAATGACGCGCACCATCGGCGAAGGCAAGCGCGTGATGCAGGCCGTGCAGCAGTACGGACGGATTTTCCGCCTCAACACCTGGTTCCGCTTCGCCGATCCGTTCTACGGCATAGGCTCGCCCGTCAAGCCGCTCAAGAAACTTGTGCAGAGCGGACTGCTGGGCTGGCCGCTGAAGATAACGATCAGCAAGCATACCGGCTTTGACTGGAAATTCTACTGGGTGGGAAAAGAATATCTCGAACCCCAACCCGTGCCTGCCGAACTCGACTACGATTTCTGGCTCGGCCCGGCGCCCTGGAAACCCTACAACGCGCACCGCACGCACGGAACGTTCCGCGGCTACTGGGACTACGACAGCGGCGGACTGGGCGACATGGGGCAGCACTACATCGACCCCGTGCAGTATCTTTTGGGGAAAGATCACACCAGCCCCGTGAAGGTGGAAGTCGACGCCCCGCAGCAGCATCCCGACGCGGTAGGCATCTGGCGCGCCATCACGTATACCTATGAAGACGGCTGCCAGATTGTCCTCTGGGGAGGCGACTTCGGCGACCCGAATACCCCCTACATCGCCGGCCCGAAAGGCAACGTGTACAAAAGCAAGGACTGCCTGTGTCAATGGAACTGTGACTGTCCGGTCGTATGCGACCTGCCCGACTGGGAGAAAAAACTGGCCGATTATCCGGAACCTGACCCGCAGGCAACCAACTTCATCGAGTGTGTCAAGACCCGTCAGCCCTTTGCCCTGAACGAACGCAACGCCTTCCGTTCGGCAACGATCGTGAACATGGGTTCCGTGGCGCTGCGACTGAACCGCACGCTGCACTTCGACCCCGTGAAACTCGAATTTGTGAACGACGACGCCGCCAATCGCTATCTTAACCAGCCGATGCGCTCGCCGTGGATTATTTAACTTCAAAAAAAACAAGACTGATGAGAAAAATATTTTTATCCGCCATTACGGCGCTGTGGATTCTCGGCGCAGGCCTCCTGTCGGCGCAGTCGCCGGCCAACCGCACCGCACAGACAATTATTGCCGACGTGCTGGCACAGATGCCGGCCAATACGCAGGATGACTACAACCGGCAAATGAATGATTTGGTTTCGACCGGAGAGGAAGGCATCCTCACGCTGGTGCAGAAAATCAACCCGCCCGGCCGGGGCAGCAACGCCCCGGCGGATTATGCCCTGAGCGGACTGGCGCATTACGTCGCCGCGCAGGGACAGGATGCCGCCCGGCAAACGACTGTCGCCGCCTTCCGGAAAGCGCTGGCCGCGGCCGCCGAACCGGAGACGAAAGCGTTCCTGGCAGAACAGTTGCGCGTCCTCGGCGAGGGCGCCCTTCCTGCCGTTCCCGTCCCGCAGCCCCTGCCGAAGGTCTCGAAGAACTCGCCCGTGCATCTGCGCATTGCTGCGCTGCAACAGGATGTCCGGAAACTCGTCGACCCGGAAAACAAATATGACGTCGTGCTCTTCCCTGTAGACGATGCGTTTATAACCCTCCATTTTGAGAAACGGAAGGAAAAGGAACTTGTCGCGCTCGTACTGAAGGCGCTGAAAGACCCGTCGGTGGAATACCGCAATGCGGCCCTGAACTTCGCTTCGCCCTTTGCCGGCAAGGATACCTATGCCGCGCTGCTGAAAGCATTGCCGAAGATGAAGACGGACGTGAAGACGGACGTGCTGAACTGGCTCGGCCGCGAGGCGCAGTGTCCGGAGAAGCGGGCCACGCTGGCCGCCGTGGAAACGGGCATCGAAACGACCTCCGTGCAGTCGCTCCTGAAGGAGCTGGGCAGCGCGGACTTCAGCGTGAAACAGGCGGCAGCCCTGGCCCTGACGCGCCTCGGACAGCCACAGGCCGTTGCGCCGCTTGCCGCGCTGCTGACAGACGACGACCCGCAAGTGGTCGAATTGGGACAAAACATGCTGGCCGCGTTCAAGGACGCCATTTCTCCGGAGGTGGCGCGGGTGATTGCCCAGGCTCCGGACCGGGGAAAGATTGCCGCCGTGGAACTGCTGGCGCTGCGCCGGGCGACCGGTCACCTGAACAGCGTACTGGAGCTGACCCGGACGGGATCGCCCGAAGTGAAGGCGGCGGCCTACCATGCGCTGAAGGACGTGGTGGGCGAAAAGGATCTGACGAACATGTGCGGCATGTTGGAATCGGCGGAAGCGCCCTACGTCGCGCCGCTGCAGCAGGCCGTGATTTCGGCGCTCTCGTCGCAGCCGGCCGCACAGCGTGTGGAAACGCTCGTGCGCCGGATGTATCAGGCGGGCGACAGCAAAAAACACCTGTATTACCTGCCGCTCTCCTCCACGGGCGAAAGCCGGGCGCTGGAACTGATTACGGACGGGTTTGCCAAAGGCAGCGGCGAGGCAAGGGATGCGGCGTTCGAAGCGCTGCTGAACTGGAAAGGCCTTGAAGTAGCCGAAAAACTGTATGCCGTCAGTCGCGACCCGTCGGCGCCGTCCTATTTCGACCGCGCCCTGACGGCCTGTGTGCAGCTAGTTTCTTCGCCTTCGCTGACCGGCGAAAACCGGCTGATTTACCTGCGCAAGGCCATGGATATCGCAAAAACCGACGCGCAGAAAAACGAGATCCTGACGCAGATCGGCAAGACGGGAACCTTCCCGGGACTGCTGTATGCAGGCGACTTCCTGGACAAGAGCGCCCTGAAGGAAAATGCGGCGCAGGCGGTGATGGCGATTGCGCTGAACCATCCGGAATATACGGGCGAAAACGTGGTGGCGCTGCTCAACCGGGCGGCGGCGGCGCTGAGCAATCCCGACGCCGACTATCAGCGTCAGTCGATTCGCAAACACCTGGACGGGATGCCGAAGGAAAAGGGCTTTGTCTCCATTTTCAACGGAAAAGACCTGACCGGCTGGAAAGGGCTGGTAGAGAATCCGATTGCACGCGCGAAAATGAAGCCGGCCGAACTCGCAAAACGGCAGGCTAAAGCCGACGAACAGATGCGGAAAGACTGGATTGTCGAAAACGGTTTGCTGGCCTTCGTCGGAAGTGGCTACGACAACCTCTGCACGGAGAAGCAATACGGCGATTTCGAGATGTACATAGACTGGATGCTCGACCCTGCCGGTCAGGACGCCGATGCGGGCATCTACCTGCGCGGCACGCCGCAGGTGCAGATCTGGGACACGGCGCGCGTGAATGTCGGCGCACAGGTCGGCTCGGGCGGGCTGTACAACAATCAAACGAACGAAAGCAAACCGCTGAAAGTGGCCGACAACAAACTGGGCGAATGGAATACGTTCCATATCAAAATGTCGGGCGACCGCGTGACGGTGAAGCTGAACGGCGAACTGGTGACGGATGATGTGCCCCTCGAAAACTACTGGGACAGGAAACTGCCGATCTTCCCGGTCGAGCAGCTTGAGTTGCAGGCGCACGGCAGCAAGGTGTACTACCGGAATATTTATGTAAAGGAACTGGAGCGTCCGGAGCCTTTCCAACTGTCGGCCGAAGAAAAGAAGGAAGGCTTTAAAATCCTGTTCGACGGCACGAACATGTACGAATGGACGGGCAACCTCGTCAATTACACGCTGGAAGACGGCTGCATCGTCATGGATCCGGACAGAACGGGCGACCGCTCGCACGGGAATCTCTTCACCAGGGAGGAATATGCGAATTTCATCATCCGCTTTGAATTCCAGTTGACGCCTGCCGCCAACAACGGTCTGGGCATCCGTACGCCCATGGAAGGTGATGCCGCTTATGTGGGCATGGAATTGCAGATTCTGGACAGCGAGCATCCGGTGTACAGCGATTTGCACGAGTACCAGTATCACGGCTCGATCTACGGAATCATTCCGGCCAGGCGCGGCTACCTGAAACCGACGGGCGAATGGAACTGCCAGGAAGTGATTGCGGATGGCGACCACATCAAAATCACGCTGAACGGCACGGTGATTCTGGACGGTAACATCCGCGAGGCGACGAAAAACGGTACGCCGGACGGCAAAGAACATCCGGGACTGTTTAACAAAAGCGGCTATATCGGATTTTTGGGTCACGGTTCGCCGCTGAAATTCCGGAATATCCGGATAAAAACATTGAAATAAACGGTTCTTTTGGAAAAAAAACCACGAAACTGCTTGTGAAATTGCATAATTACTGTCAATTTCACGAGTGGTTTCCAATAATTTCATATATTTGCGGAATTAATTAATAATGCAACTGATATGAGGAATACAGGATTAATAGGAATGGCGCTTTGTTTAGCCATGATGTGTTGTGTTTCATGTAAATCTAAGCAGAAAGCTTACAAGGCTGCTTATGAACAGGCTAAAGAGAAGGAAGTGGTCGATTACTCTGCTATGGACGATGAGGAAGAAGATGTGATTGCGCCGGTGAGCAAGTCCAAAACGGCAACATCCTTGGCCAGACAGGAACGGATCAGCGCGATAGCGGGAGAGAATGCCAGCGGAATCAAGCTTTACAGCGTGGTAATCGGCAGTTTTAGAAATCAAACCAACGCCTATTCGTTGAAAGAACGGATGCAGAATGAAGGATACATGCCGATTCTGGGTGAAAACGAACAGGGCATGTTGCGCGTAATTCTGACCAGTCACGAAACCCGCCAGGAAGCAGAGCGAAGCCGCGAAGCTGTTCGTTCGAAATATTATCCAAATTTCCAGGACGCCTGGATATTGGAACGTCGGTATTGATCGTCCTGCTACAAATTAAGATCAAGAAGATTTCTCTCTCTGTTGCAGGGAGAGAAGCTTTTTTTTGCGCTACAGTCAAACTGGCACGTGAGAATTGAGCAAAATTTCTCATTGGAACATTACAATACGTTCCACCTTCCTGTATGTGCGCGTCGGTTCGTGGAATATGCCAGCGAGACGGAATTGGAATGTATTCTGCGGGACGAATCTATTCGGGAAATGTCCTCCCTGCATATCGGCGGCGGAAGCAATCTTTTATTTCTGAATGATTTCGGTGGCACCATCCTTCATTCGGCCATTCGGGGTATCGAGTTGGTACGCGAAACGGATGACGCCGTATGGTTGCGTGTCGGCGCCGGCGAGCCGTGGGATCGCGTGACGGCACTGGCAGCGGACAACGGCTGGGGCGGTATTGAAAACCTGTCGCTGATTCCCGGAGAAACGGGTGCAGCGGCCGTACAGAATATCGGCGCTTACGGCGCGGAAATCAAGGACGTCCTCGAATCGCTGGAAGTGTATCTGCCGACTGCCGAAAAACGGGTATTTACGAACGAAGAATGTCGGTATGCCTACCGGGACAGTTATTTCAAGGACGAAAGTCATGCCTCCTGCATAATTACCCGCGTGACGTTGCGCCTGACAAAGCAGCCCGTGTTTAATCTTGCGTATGGGAATCTGAATGAATTGCTTGCCGGTTCTGCTCCGCCGACCGTTGCCAGAGTGCGGGAGGCCGTCATCCGTATTCGTCGGGAGAAACTGCCCGATCGGGACAAGTTGGGCAATGCCGGCAGTTTTTTTATCAATCCGGTTGTTTCGCAGGAGCAGTCCAGCCGCTTGAAACGGGATTATCCCGCAATGCCTTCCTATCCGCTAAAAGACGGACGCGCGAAGCTTTCTGCCGGCTGGCTGATTGAGCAATGCGGCTTCAAGGGAAAACGCGCGGGGGCAACAGGCATTTATGAGCGTCAGGCATTGGTCATCGTCAATTATGGCGGTGCGACAGGCCATGAAATCGCATTGTTTGCCGAAAGTGTCCGGGAAGCAGTCTGTCAACGTTTCGGTGTGATGCTGACGCCGGAAGTGAAGTATATTAAGGATTAAGAATTTGTCCAAAGACAATCGATGTATTTCCTTTTACATTCCGTTGCTCCGGAAATCTTTTCCCCCGGAGGGAAGGAATCCAAATAATTTACTAATTTTGCGTGCTTGTATACGATAAACAGTTTGCGTATGGAGAAAAAAGTCGCTCAACTAAAAAAATGGATTATATTTATGACATTCATGACCCTCGCAGTGGCCTGCATAAACCGTGGACGGGAAGATGAGGGTGCTCCCCCGGAACCGTTCCGTTACGTAGTAGACCATTTTGCCGACATCGAAGTCCTCCGCTACCGGGTACCCGCGTTCGAATCGCTTTCCCTGCAGCAGAAACAGTTGGTCTATCACCTGTCCGAAGCGACCCTGATGGGACGCGATATGCTGTATGACCAGAACAACCGCTATAATCTGGCCATCCGCCGGTCGCTGGAGGTTATTTACCAGTATTACGCGGGAAACCGGAACAGTACGGAATTTAAAGCGCTGGAAACATACCTCAAGCGGATATGGTTTGCCAACGGGATCCACCACCATTATGCGGAAGACAAGTTCAAGCCCGGTTTTACGGAAAACTTTTTTCACCGCTGTATCCGTCAGCTGGACGCCTCCCTGCTGCCGCTGCGCGAGGAGCAAAGCGTGAATCAGTGGCTGGCAGAAATAACCCCTGTTCTCTTCCGTTCAAACGTCATGCCCAAACGGACGGTACAAAGCGGCGGCGGCGATCTGATCACGGCCTCGGCCAACAATTATTATGGCCCGGGCGTCACCATGAAGGAAGTGGAAACTTTTTACGCCGGACTGAAAGACCCGTCCGATCCCCATCCCGTTTCCTTCGGGCTGAACAGCCGGCTGGTAAAGGAAAACGGCAAACTTGTTGAACAGGTCTGGAAAACGGGCGGGATGTATACCGAAGCCCTTGAGAAAATCACGGACGAACTGCGTATGGCGGCGGTTTTTGCCGAAAACGATACTCAGAAAGCCGTTATCAAAAAATTGATCGAATATTACCAAACCGGCGATTTGAAGATTTTCGACGCGTATGCGATCCTCTGGGTGCAGGATGTCCATTCGGAGGTCGACTTCGTCAATGGCTTTACGGAAACTTACGGCGATCCGCTGGGCAGGAAAGCCAGCTGGGAGGGCCTTGTGAATTTCGTCAACAGGGACGCTACCGAACGGACGAAAATCATCAGCAGCAATGCCCAGTGGTTCGAAGACCATTCGCCGATTGATCCGCGCTTCAGAAAAAAAGAAGTAAAGGGCGTCAGCGCCAAAGTGATTACCGTTGCGATGCTGGGCGGCGACTGCTATCCGGCTACGCCCATCGGTATCAACCTGCCGAATGCGGACTGGATCCGGCGCGAACACGGATCCAAGTCCGTGACCATCGAAAACATTACCGAAGCATACGACAAGGCCTCGCAGGGAAACGGCTTTAATGAGGAGTTTGTCTGGAGCGGCACGGAACTGGACAGGCTCGTCAACTACGGTTTTGTGACCGACAACCTGCATACCGACCTGCACGAATGTCTCGGTCACGCTTCCGGAATCATCCTGCCGGGGGTCGATCCGGACGGGCTGAAAGCATACAGTTCGACGCTGGAGGAAGCCCGTGCCGACTTGTTTGCACTTTATTACCTGGCTGACGAGAAACTGATGGAACTGGGCTTGCTTCCCGACCGGGAAGCATACAAGGCCGAGTACTACAAATACATCATGAACGGACTGATGACCCAGCTGGTACGCATCGAAGCCGGGAAGAATGTGGAGGAAGCCCACATGCGCAACCGTCAGTTGATCGCCAGGTGGGTCTATGAAAAGGGACAGCCGGACAACGTAATTGAACTGAAAAAGCGGGACGGGAAAACGTACGTCGTCATCAACGACTACAAATCGTTGCGTGGCCTGTTCGGACAACTGCTGGCCGAAGTGCAGCGCATCAAGAGCGAAGGCGACTATGAAGCCGGACGGCGGCTGGTCGAGGCCTGTGGCGTGAAAGTGGATGCGGCATTACACCGGGAAGTGCTGAAACGCTATGCGACACTGAACCTGACTCCCTACCGGGGATTTGTCAATCCGGTCATGAAACCGGTCAGGAACGGCAAGGGAGAAGTGATTAATATTGTACTGGACTATTCAGAAGGCTACGTGGAACAAATGCTTCGCTACAGCAGAGAATACTCTTTCCTCCCCACATACAACTGACGGATAACCGGCGGGAAGGAAACCGAATGAAGATGAGCGCGGGCATGTACTCTGTCGACAAAATGCGGGAAATCCTTACCTGTTATCTGGAGAAGAAGGGGCTTCGGAAGACGGTTGAACGTTATACCATTCTGGAATGCATTTGTCACATGCAGGGACATTTCGACGTGGAAACATTGCGGAAACACGTAGCGGAAAACCATTTTCGCGTCAGTCAGGCCGCCGTATACAACACCATTGAGCTGCTGATGGACGCCGGGTTGGTCGTCCGCCACCAGTTTTCTTCCCAGGTAGTGCAGTATGAACTGAAAAGTGCGGCGCTGACCCATCACCACGCAATTTGCTGCTACTGCGGCAGCATCCGCGAAGTGAAAATCGACAGGGTGAAGATTGCGGCGGACTATAAAATCGCCAGATTCACCCCCGAATATCATTCCCTGTACATATACGGGATGTGTTCGAAATGTAAATTTCGGGAGAAATTCCAAATGAAGAAAACAATTAATGAACAACAGAAACAAAAATGAAAATAGACGTATTATTAGGATTGCAGTGGGGCGACGAAGGCAAAGGCAAGATTGTTGATGTGCTGACTCCCCGCTACGACGTGATTACCCGCTTCCAGGGCGGGCCGAATGCAGGACATACCCTGGAGTTTCATGGCGAAAAGTACATACTTCGTTCCGTCCCGTCGGGAATCTTTCAGGGAGATAAGATCAACATTATCGGAAACGGCGTCGTGCTGGATCCGCTGATTTTCAGGGAAGAATGTGAAAGCCTGGCCAAAAGCGGCCACGACATTACCGGTCGCCTCCAGATTTCCAAAAAGGCACACCTCATTCTCCCGACCCACCGAATGCTGGATGCCGCCAGTGAAGCCGCCAAGGGGCATGCCCGGATCGGAACGACCGGTAAAGGCATTGGGCCGGCTTATACGGACAAGGTCAGCCGCAATGGCCTGCGCGTCGGCGACCTGCTGCACGGCTTTGAGGCCAAATACGCTGTCGCCAAAAGCCGTCACGAAGTTTTGCTGCGTGGACTGAATTACGACTGCGACATTACGGACCTCGAAGCCCGCTGGCTCGACGCCCTCGAATACCTGAAACAGTTCCGCCTGATCGACAGCGAACATGAGGTCAACCGCCTGCTTTCGGAAGGCAAATCCATCCTGGCCGAAGGCGCACAGGGAACAATGCTCGACATCGACTTCGGCTCCTATCCTTTCGTCACTTCTTCCAGCACCGTCAGTGCCGGATGCTGTACCGGTCTGGGTGTTTCGCCCCGCCGCATCGGCGAGGTCTACGGCATATTCAAAGCCTACTGCACCCGTGTAGGCAGTGGTCCGTTTCCCACCGAACTGACCGATCGGACAGGCGATATCCTCTGCGACCGGGGGCATGAATTCGGTTCCGTGACCGGACGGCGACGCCGCTGCGGATGGATTGATCTGGTCGCGCTTCGTTATGCCGTCATGATTAACGGTGTCAGCCGGCTGATTATGATGAAAAGCGATGTCCTTGATACTTTTGAGACGGTCAGGGCGTGTGTGGCCTATCGTATCCAGGGGGAAGAAACGGAGGACTTTCCTTTTGAAATTTCGGAAACGGCGCCTGAACCTGTCTTTGTGGAACTGCCCGGATGGCAGACGGACATGTCGAAAATGAAAAGTGAAAACGAATTTCCGGAAGAATTTAACGCCTGCCTCGCCTTCCTCGAAGCCGAACTGGGCGTTCCCATCCATATTGTTTCCGTTGGCCCCGACCGTGAACAGACGATCCTGCGCTATACGGATCAAAACGACAAAGGAGAGGAATGAAGGCTGCATAATAAACGGCATGTATCACCGGCGCGGCAGGATGACCTCCCGCCATTTTGCCCGCATAACGTGCGCTCGACGTAAGAGATGATCTTGGAACACTTGCAAAATCCTGTGGTTTTTTTGTATCTTTACGGTTATAAAATCAAGGTGTTATGTTCCCACAACAAAGTCGTCTTTTGTTAAGTAATCATACGGATTTGTATGATTTGATTATCGGTCAAAAGCCGAATGCCGCCGTCATTGCGAGGAATGAAGCAATCGCCGATACACGCAGGGATTGCTTCCTTCGTCGCAATGACGGTGCACGGCGCGCTGTCCTGCAATGACGGGCACAGGTATGAAAAACGATATGTTGAAATGCATCCTTGTGTTCTCCATATCTCCGTGTTAAAAATAAGAGAGGGAGAGACGGAGAGGCCCATGCTCGGCGCAGCGTCTCTCGCTGCGTCGCGGTAGAAGTAAGGCTCCTGCCTTACACAGCAAGCCCGGAGGCTTGCCATTAGCCCGACGCAGCGAAGACGCTACGCCGAGCGGTTGCCGACGCAGCGAAAGACGCTACGCCGGGCGACAGCTAAAATGGTGAGTTTAACGATGACCGGATTCATCGTTCATCGTTCATCCTGCTACGGGATGATCACGGACAGGATTTCGCTCCAGGGGCCTTTCACGCCGCGGGTATTGATCCAGCGTCCGGCCAGGTGGAGCCACTTGCCGCGTTCGTGACCGCTGAAGACCTTGCGCAGCGGTGAACGGGTGGCCAGGTCGCTGTGATCCAGTTCCGACCAGTCGGAGGGTGGGGTCTGACTGTCGGTCACCTTCGTGCACAGTTCCATGGCTGTCACGCCCTTCGGCTTGGCGTGCCCGCGCTGACCCTTGCCGCTGAACTTCACTTCGATCACGCCCGGTAGCGGGGTGGAGACGGAGAGGTCGGGCGAGTCGTCGGGATCGGGCGCGGGCGTGGGATGGTGGTCGTGGACGGGCAGGCCCATGGCGGTCAGGTCGTCCGGGGTGACGCTCCGGTTGTTTTCCAGCTGACCCTGCACAAAGGGACGGAAGACCTTCTCCAGCTCCGCGCGGGTTCGGTCGCGCTTGCGGATGGAGGCGGAGGTACGTGTTTCGGGATTTTCGGACACGGACAGCGCCGAGTCGAAGTCCTGAATCAGCGGATCGAGGGCGGAGGCAACGCCCTGCGGGATGTTCCAGCGAGACAGGTTGACTGTGACCTGTGCGCGAACATTGTGCACCAGCGTCTGAAACGCCAGCGGATTGGATGGTATGTAATCATTCTTTCCCATCATTCATTGCATTTAATTCATTATTAATTTAATATACGGTTTTGTCCCGGTTGTGCCGGCACAGGTATGTACGGCTTTTCCCGGGGAAAGAAAGTCTTCCCCCATAGAAAAAAAACCTTCCCCCACAGGGAAAATGCCTTCCCCCACAGGGGAAAAGTCTTCCCCCGAAGGGAAAATGTCTTCCCCCGCGGAAAGCCTTCCGTCGATACGGGCTACAGAACGTCTGCACGGCGCGGCGAATGACCGGAATGACCGGACGAAACGGAGGCTGTATGGCGGAGGAGACGCGATGATTCGCGGTAGAGACGCGATGAATCGCGTCTCTACCGTGCAAAACCGTGCCGGACTGTGTATCCTGCTCTCCATAACGGGATGTTTCATGCTTGTGTTACTGCTGAACGGCAGCTGACTGTTTGCTTATCCTGAACTCGGGCTATTCGTGAGGAATGGAAGATTGCCGGTTGCTTTTCCGCAACCGGCAATCTTCACTGTTCATCCTTAAATTACCACTTTTTGCGTCCAGCCCGAACTGCCCCGGACGATCACCACGCCCCGCGAAAGATGTCCGATGCGGAAGGTTTCCGGGCCGGAGGCCTTCCGGGCGCTGTAAAGCAGCGTGCCGCCCACGGAATAGATGTCTATCCGTTCGGCCTGCAGGGTGCGGACCGTCAGGACGCCGTTCGCGTACACGATCTCCAGCGCGTCGACGGAGGCGATGCCCACCGAACTGTTCACCGTGATGGGCGCCCGGATTTCATCCTGATGAATCGTCGTGCCGCTGCCGGCCAGCGTCAGATCCACGTTATTGACACGGGCCTCGTAGTTGCCCTTCGCGACGGATTCGTCCAGGGTGTAGACAATGTCAATCACCCGCTGATACGCCGTTTCGTCGCCGCTCCTCGGCGAGACGGCCGGCATGATTTCGAAGAGCCATCCGCCCTGTCCGTTCGGCGTGATCGACAGCCGGTAGCCGTTCAGCAGGCCGGCGACCAGCGACGTGGCGTCCGGGTCAAGGATAAACCCGGCGGGCAGCGTGACGGTAAAGGTGATGCTGAACTGCTCGCTGACGGGTATCTCCAGCGAAATCTCAATCGTCCCCCGGCCGTCTTCCGGCGGCGTCGGGTCGACGACGACCTGCTGCTGCGCCGCCTGCACGACGGCGACAGTCTGCGTGAGGCCGCCGCCGCTGACCGTCACCGTGGCCGTGCGCGAACTGCCGGACGTGTTGGCCGCCGCGGTCACGGATACCGTGCCGTTGCCGCTCCCCGACGCCGGAGAAACGCT
>JAIRXI010000133.1 GCA_031268395.1 Tannerella sp.
CGATGAACGATAAATGATGAACGAGGGGCATTGTGTGGTTATAATTTTCAATGTTCAACTCCTGCCATGTCCGGAAAGGCGTCGGTTTTACCGGAGAACCTTCATCGTTCATCGTTCATCGCTCATCGTTAAGGAACGGGGCGGCTGTTTTTGGGCAGGCTTTTAGCGGATGACGATTTTTCGGACGGTTTCTTCGATGCGGACAATATAGTATCCTTTCGGGAGGGATACAATGTATTCTTCGGACGGATGCCTGATTTCAATTTCCTTTACCCGGATCCCCACAATATTGTATATTTGCAGCCGGCTTTTGGCCGGAGCGTCCGTCACAATGATGCGGTTCCCTGTCACGTTTACCTTTACTTTCAACGTGTCCTCCGGTGGTTGCACGACACGGGCAGCCGGCACGGATACAGCGGATTCCGCCTGTGCCGGGAACGCGATGAACATCAGGCTGCCTGCTGTTAATAAACCCGTTATTACTGTTCTTATCCGTCTTTTCAAACTCATGAGTCGTCTATTGATTTTTTTTCATACCGTCAAAATTACAAAAACTATTTCAAGTAGCACGCAAAACCGTTTTTTTTCGCAGGAAACGCACAAAAACGGTCCGGCCGGCAGGGGTGTATTTCAGACAGGGGGTTTGTGAAATCCTTCCTGCTTCTTTCCCGCCAGCGACAGTTTCATTCCTTCCACGCCGACGACTGTTCCGGGGAACACGGCTTCCGCCTCGGCCCGCAATACTTCAAGGTCGTCGTAGCGGGCCGAGTAATGGCCGATGACCAGCTGTTTCACCTGTGCCCGGCGGGCAATCTCGGCCGCCTGGCGGGCGGTGGAGTGAAACGTTTCTCTTGCGCGCGGCAAATCTGCCTCGGCAAAGGTGGCTTCGTGATACAGGCAGTCGCAGCCTTCGATCCACGGAACAATCTCCGGCGCAAAAGCCGTGTCCGAACAGTAGGCATAGCGTTTGGGCGGGTCGGCAGGACGCATCAGGCGGCTGTTGGGAATCACGTCGCCTTCGGGCGTCACGTAGTCCGCACCCTGCCTGATCCCGGCCAGTTCTTTCACCGGTATCCGGTAGAAATCCGTCATCTCGCGCACCAGGTGCGGCGCGGAAGGCTTTTCGGCAAAGAGATAGCCGCACGTGGGGATGCGGTGTTTCAGCGGAATGGAGCGGACGCTCAGCGAACGGTCTTCCATCACCGTTGCATGTTGACGGGGGTCAATCAGGTTGAGGCGGACAGGGAAGGGGAGTTCTCTGCAAAACACGGCCAGTACCGGACGCAGGAACTCTTCCAGCGCCTGCGGTCCGTGGATCGTCAGTTCCCCTTTTCGGCCCAGCATGCCCAGGGTGGAAATCAGCCCCGGCAAACCGAAACAGTGGTCGCCGTGAAGATGGGAGATAAAGATATGGTTCAGCCGGTTGAAGCGGACATGCATCCGGCGCATCTGTAACTGAGCGCCCTCGCCGCAGTCGACAAGGTAAAGTTTGTCGCGCAGGTCTATCGCCTGCGCACTCGCCGCGTGTCGCAGTGTCAGCGTCGCCGAACCGCACCCCAGCAAAGTGATTTCAAAACGTGCCATTCGCTATCTGTTGGTTTGGAGGGGCAAAAGTACGAAAAAAACGGTTTATGAACGATGAACGATGAACGGGGGGCATTGTGTATTTTCAACTTTCAACTTTTAACTGCGGAAGCGGCTCTGCGGTGAGGAATATGGCGGAAACGTTTTTTTATATGTAAACCCGCTCTTTGAACCGGAGGCCGTTTGACGGTTCGGAATCTTTTTTATAATTTTGCCCCGTAGCATATTTATTTGGATGAACCTATGTCGGAGGAAATAAAGGACAGAAGAGTGTTCTCTTTGCTTGAAGTCATGAAAAGCATTCGGAAAACACTGGCGGACAGATATCAAAGTTCTTTCTGGGTGAAGGCGGAGATGAACAGGTTAAACTTCTACAAACAGTCGGGTCACTGCTATCCCGATCTGGTGGAGAAGCAGGACGGGAAGACGGTTGCCCAGATGCGGGCGATCCTCTGGAAGGATGACTACCGGAGGATCAACAGCCTCTTTTGCCGGACGCTGAACGAGCCGCTGAAAGACGGCATCAAGCTCCTGTTTCTCGCGAAGATTACTTTCGATGCCTTTCACGGACTCACGCTGCATATCACGGACATTGACCCGGACTACACGCTGGGCGACCTGGAAAGGGAAAAGCGGGAGACGGTCCGGAAACTGAAGGAAGAAGGCCTTTTCGACCGGAACAGGCAGTTGAAACTGCCGCTGCTGCCGCGGCGGATAGCCGTTATTTCGGTAGAGACGAGCAAGGGATACAGGGATTTCGTGGCCAAAATCGACCGTAATGCGTGGGGATACCGTTTTTTCCTTTTCCTGTTTCCCTCGCTGCTTCAGGGTGAAAAAATCATCCAGTCCATATCCGCTCAGCTGGACCGCATCCGCAAAGTAATGCATCACTTCGACGCGGTGGCCATCATACGCGGCGGAGGCGGAGAGATCGGCCTTTCGGCCTATAACAGCTACCTGCTGGCAAGGGAAATTGCGCTCTTCCCGCTGCCCGTCCTGACGGGGATCGGGCACATCACAAACGAAACCGTGGTCGAAATGGTCGCCTGCAAAAACCTGATCACGCCGACCGACCTGGCGGATTTTTTCATACAGCAGTTCCACAACTTTTCTACGCCGCTCGGAAATATGGAGCGGAGACTGATCGCCCTGTCCGGCCGCATCTTCAGTCGCGAACGGCTCAGGTTTCATGCGGAGGTCAAACTGTTCCGTTCGGCCGCCGACTCCCTCCTGTTCCACGGCAGGAACAGCACCGGCCGGCTCCGCGAAAAACTCTCGGACGGGCTGCGGCAGCTGATTCGCGAACAGGCCGTGTGGACAGACCACGTGGAAAAAATCATAAACAGCCTGAATCCGGCGGAAGTCATGAAACGCGGCTACAGCATCACGCTGCGCGAAGGCAGGGCCATAAAAGGCCTGTCCGGACTGCGTGCGGGCGATACGCTGAATACCCTTGTCTCCGACGGAAACATTATCAGTACAGTACAGACAATCCATAAAAAAGAAACAGAATGAACGAACAGACCAATTACACCGAAGCCTTTGAAGAATTGAAGGGCATCGTCTCGGACGTCGACCGGAAGGAAATTTCAATTGACGAACTGGCGGAAAAAGTCAGGCGGGCCGCGCAGCTGATCCGCATCTGCAAGGCGAAACTTGATTCGACAGAAGAAGACGTAACCCGGATACTGGCGGAACTTGATGCTCCCCGGACAACCGACTGAACCTGCAGGCCGATGAAATATTTATGTATTTACGTTCGGGCGTATGCACACTGCAAAACGGCAGCCCTGCCCCGCAGCAGGATCACGCTCCCCTGCCTGCGAGCGAAACGGTACCTGCTTTTTCTGCTGATCCTGCCGTTGCTGGCGGTTTCGTGCGGGAAAGCCTCTGTGGCGGAAGAAAAGCGGCTGGCGGAACGCATTCTGCAGGACACACTGATGGACCGGGTGTCGGCCATGGCGAAGGAAACTGTCCGGGGCGGATTCAATGCCGGCGACGGGTATGGCGAAGTATGGATCCGCGACTACAACACGTTCATTGAACTGGCGATGGAAGTCATGCCCGACTCTTTGATACAGGACAACCTGCTTTCCTTCTTCCGGTTTCAGGGAGAAACGGGCGACATCGTCGACGGCTTTATCGACATCCGCCGGGCCGAACGTTCGGCCATTGGCTACAAATACCGCTACTCCGCGCTCGAACCGCGCTACGCCGCCCACAAAAATACCGTCGAAACCGACCAGGAATCATCGCTTGTCCAGGCGGTCTGGCGTTATGTGACCAAAAGCGGCAACCGCGCCTTCCTGCAGCAGACGGTCGACGGGAAGACCGTTGAGCAGCGCCTCGAACAGGCGCTCGAATATCTCCTCAACGAGCGCTGCGACGCCCGCTACGGGCTTTTGTGGGGCGCTACGACCGCCGACTGGGGCGACGTGCAGCCCGAACATCCCTGGGGCGTCGAACTGGACGAAAACTCCCATCGCTGCCTGGATATTTATGACAACGCCTTCTTTGTTATTGCCATGAATCACTTCCTGGACCTGACGGAACGTGAGGAGGCGCGTCAACGCTGGGCAGACCTGCGCGACCGGATGAAGTCCCGTATCCGCAGGCATCTCTGGGATGCGGAAAAACAGAAATTCATACCGCACGTCTATCTGGAAGGGTCTCCCTTTCCGCCCGATTTCGACGAACATGCGGTGTATTACCACGGCGGGACGGCCATGGCCATTGAAGCCGGCCTTCTCACGAAAGAGGAGATCGCCGCTTCCAACCGCGCCATGCTGGCCAATGTGAAGGCTTCCGGCGCCCCGTCCATCGGATTGACGCTCTACCCGCCCTATCCCAAAGGCTTTTTCCGGAACAGCGGGATGTATCCCTACGGATACCAGAACGGTGGCGACTGGACCTGGTTCGGCGGTCGCATGATCCGGCAGCTGATTCGCAGCGGATTTGTGCAGGAAGCCCGCGACGAAGTGCAGCCGATGCTGGAACGTGCAGTCAAAAACGGGGGTTTCTTTGAATGGTACCGGATAGACGGGACGCCTTCCGGATCGGGAACCTTTCGCGGTTCGGCCGGCGTACTCTATCAGGCAATTGAAGATTTCAGGCATTGGGCCCAAATCCACCGCTAAGATGTATTCGAGCGATACCCAGCAATTCAACCGGCTCTACAGGGACTACAGAAGTCGCTTTATCCGTTTTGCCAGAACGTATGTGGAAGATTCCGATACGGCGGAGGATATCGTTATGGACAGCATGATATATTACTGGGAAAACCGGCGCCTGCTACAGCATGAAGATAATCTCCCGGCCTATGTGCTGGCTGTGATTAAAAACAAATGCCTCAACCACCTGCAACGCGAACGGATGCGGGAAGACGCGGAAAGTTACCTCCACCAGCGAGCGGACTGGGAATTGAACCTCCGCATCGCCACGCTGGAAGCGTGCAATCCCGAAAAACTGTTCTCCGACGAAGTCCAGCAGATCATTGACCGAACCGTCGCTTCGCTGTCTGCACAGTCGCGGGAGATCTTTGTCCGGAGCAAATACAGAGACCAGACCAACAGAGAAATTGCCGGCGCACTGAAACTGTCGGTAAAAAGCGTTGAATATCACATGACAAAAACGCTGAAACAACTTCGTGCGGCATTGAAGGATTACTTGCCGCTGCTTTTTTTATTCTTTTTCATTTAGGGTTTTCCCCCTTTCGATTGCTTTATAAACAGATAGAAACAGGATGATTTGATGAACGAAAATTTGTTACATGATTTTTTTGCGGGAGATGTACTCCCGAAAGACAGGAACGCAATCAAACGCTGGCTGGACGAATCGGACGAACACAGCGAAGCCTTGATTGGAGAACGTGCCCTGTTCGACGCCCTTCTTTTAGCCGGCGACGAAAAGGCGGGAGCCTGCAATCCCGTCGCCGGGCGGCGTCGATCCCTGCGGCCGCGGCTTCGCGAGCTGCTCGGAACGGCGGCGGCAGTGGCAGTGATATGCCTGGCCGGCGCTTATATTCATGACCGCAGGATGGACGGGCTCCGGGCGGCCACCCATACGCTGACTGTGCCCGCCGGACAGCGGGCAAACCTCCAGTTGCCCGATGGTACGAATGTCTGGCTCAATGCACGTTCCCGCATCACCTATCCCGGCTGTTTTACCGGTTCGACGCGGGAAGTTACCCTGGATGGCGAGGCCTGGTTCGAGGTGGAACACGACCGGAAGAAGACCTTCATCGTGCATACGGACAAATACAATATTCATGTAAAGGGAACCAAATTCAACGTAAATGCCTATGCCGGGATGGGGGATTTCTCGACGGCGCTGATGGAAGGCGCTGTAGATATTCAATACCGGGACGAGCCTGACCGTTTCGTCCGCCTTTCACCCAACCGGCAGGCCAGAGAACAAAACGGACTGCTGACGGTTGTCCCGGTTGATGATTTCGATGCCTATCGCTGGCGCGAAGGATTGATCTGTTTCAAAAAAACCGATTTCCTCACGCTGATGATGCTTTTCGAGAAATGTTACGGGATTCGCGTTGTGGTACGGAACAGGAACATTGCGGAAAAGGTCTTCAGCGGGAAATTCCGGATGGCCGACGGGATAGACAATGCCTTGCGCGTATTGCAGAAAGAAAGTCTCTTCACTTTTGAGCGGAACGATGATCAGACTTCCATCTGCATCAAGTGATGCGGTCAGTGGCGCCGCCTGCATGGCGTCCGTCTCCGGGAGGATAAAGCGATGATACGGGCAGGCATGGGATTCACACAAAAATGATCCCGGTTCAGGTAAAAAGGGGGGCATCGCACACAACGCCCCCCTCTGTACGGCAATCCGTTTCTTCTCGAAAACGACTGCCTGGTTTCCGGATAAGGTGTTGTAATTTTCCTGCAACCGGATTTTGCCACTCGGACGGCTTTTTGCTGATGTAGATCTTCCTGCCGGCACCCGATGTGGCTGATTATAATAGCAGTTCGGTAGACGGATCCCCTGCACTAAACCTGCCGTCAAGATTCGAGTGGGTATCCTATTTGCCTTCCCGTCCGCTCCCTTTGACGGAGTGGCGCGGTAGCGACTGCTCCTTACAGGGCAGGATAAAAAAATACAAAAAACGATTTTCGTTTGCCGCTTTCGGCAAAATGTATTAACTTTGTCTCGCTAAAATGATTTTTTAGTACTCGAGCGCCCCTTTATGCCTATAGCCGTCGGATAAAAGGGGCGCTTTTTTATGCTGAATTGTGTATGAAAGATTCAGTCTGTCTTCAACAATACCTGACCCTGTTTCACAAATGTCAGACTTCCTTCACTGTTCAGTTCCTGTTTTTGAGCGGACAGCGTGCGGGCATCCAGCGACAGAAAGCCAAATTCATGATTGTACTGCTGCCCCTGTTCCAGAATCCAGTTGGCAAATCTCAGAATCTCCGCATTTCCGGCATGTTCTTCCGGGATGACGATTCCGAACCTGTCGACCGGTATTGTTTCTATCCTGGCCGTCTCCAGCAGTGAAATGGCTTTGTCAATGTTTTCGGACAGGAGCGCTTCCCGCTGTTCCGATTTCAGATTCAGCGGCAGAATCGTCAAATGAGATTTCAACTGGCGCGTCTTCAAGTCATACACATAGTTTAATGTATTGAAGGCTATTCCGCTTTCATCTTTCTGGAGCGCGTTCAGCAAATAAATTTCGTCGCCGACGATCTTCTTCCCTCGGATATGTTCCGGCTCCCGGTCGAAATATTCGGCCAGCGCAAGGGTGGTAGCCGCCTGGCCGCTTCGCGAATATACCGTTGCGGCATACTTGTCCTTTCCGCTGTTTTCGTCAAATTCGTCGTCCAGCACGTCCCGTTCAAACACCAGGTTTTTCAGTTCCTTTTTCTTCAGACCCTTTCCTGCCTTTTCGATCAGCGGGTTGTTCCGGTTGCTTACCGGAATCAGTGCATATCTGCCCGTGTATACGACCCGGTCTCTGCCGTTTGCTTCCTCTTCCGAAACATGGCCGGCTATCACCGACAAACCGGAAGACCGGGCCTCTTTTGCCGGAACGACCTTTACCTCGAACCGGGCTTCGGGATATTCCTTCCCGTATTCGGTTACCCACTTTTCTATAATCGGATGCACGAATTTAATCCCTTCAATCCGTATTTCCTGTGCGATCGCATGTCCGGAAAAACCGGTCAAAAATGCGAATAAAACTGTTTTATATATACTCTTTTTCATTGCCTGTTTTTTTATTATACTGTTTTTATTTTTCTGTTTTTGATTGATCCTGTTTGACGGTGCAAAATTACGGGCTTGTTATTTTTCATGAAATACCATACAGGGGGTATTTTTACGCAGCCATGCCCGGCCTGCTGGAAGTATGCTCCGGGCCGCCTGCCGTCATTGCGGGCAAAGGTGCGGGATACAACCATTTATATATAGCCATTTGAGTCTTTCGTAATATCAGCCGTTTGCAAAACGCCATTCATTCCTGAAAATTTTGCCGGCCGGACCGGTTATGGGCTGTGCTTTGCCTTTCGAGGCCTGCTACTTTGAAATCCACCTCCGGCTGGCTTACGGTTCAATTATAGACACCCTATCAGGGAGGAGATAGACACTCTATCAGGGAGGAGATAGATGTCCTATCAGGGAGGAGATAGACACCCTATCAGGGAGGGTAGCGACTGCGAGACTTGTTCTGCCGGTACAGGCCTTCTGCTGTCTTCCGGGATACACCTACACCCGAATCCGCATAAGGCATTGAGTATATGGAATTTTTATTTCAGGTAGTCCGCCGGTATTTCCACCGTTTGTGCGTCCAGAGCCAGCAGGCCGGATCGCGCAGGATATTGCGTTCCATCCGGCGGGTATATTCTTCCGTAATCCAGCAGGCCGGCATTTCCTTCGGGCGGTCGGTCATCAGTTCGAAATCCACCGTATAATAACCCCTTCTGATCTTTCGGATATCGACATAAATCACCGGAAGGTCCAGTTTGACGGCGATACGTTCCGGCCCGGTCAGCATGGCCGATTCCTGGTGGAGAAACGTCGTCCAGTAGTGAAGATTCGCCCTGCTGGGCGTCTGGTCGGCGACAAATACCACCAGGCTTGGCGTCCCGGCCTTCCGGAGGCGGACGAGTTCGCGCAGGACCTCATTTTTCCTGATGCCGAGCGCGTGGAAGCGGCCGCGAAGGAACAGAAACAGACGGTCGAAGGCGCGACTCTTCAGTGGCCTGTATATCTGACAGACCTGGACATTTCCGCCGAAAAAAGGCGTTGCACCGGTAAACCATTCCCAGTTCCCGTAATGTCCCATCAGCAGCATGATGCACGTGTGTCCCTGTGCCAGCAGGGGTTTGACGATTTCCGGATTCCGGATATGCGCCCGGCGCAGCAGCTCTTCCTGAGAAATATGAGCCAGTTTGACGGTTTCAATCATATAGTCGGCAAAATGATGATAGAATCTGCGTTCCGTCCGGCGGCGTTCCCCGTCCGTCAGGTCGGGAAATGCGTTCCGGAGGTTTTGGCGGACAACGTTCAGGCGGTACCGTATGACCCTGTAAATAAAAAAGCAAAGCATATCCGAAAACACGTAAAGGATGCGCAGGGGAAACAGGGCAAAAAACTTTACCCACAGCAGGAGAATAGCGTAAAGAATATGCTGTCCCATGATCATTCGTCTAAAAAAGTAACTGTCAGCGCCGTGCGGTCACTGTTCCATCCCTCCGGCCGCACGGCGGAAATCCGGTTGATACGCGCCTTGTCGCAGGGCGCTTCCGTTTTAATATAATTGGCCGTAAATCCGTACATGAATTTTCCTTTCCGCGCATGTTCAAACAGTGCCTCGGCACTGCCTCCCTGCTGCGTTTCGTAAAATGCCCGCCATTTCCGTTCGGAAACATCCAGCAGCAATTTGCTCCGTGCATGTCTGGTCGCCGGATCGACGGCGGGCGTGATATGGAGCGCCTGCGTGCCGGGGCGTTCGGAATAACTGAACACATGCAGCTGCGAAACGGGCAGCGATTCGACAAACGCGCGGCATGTCTCGAAACGGGCATCCGTTTCCCCCCGGAAACCGACAATCACGTCTACGCCGATAAACGCATGAGGCAACAAGCGTTTAATAGTCTCGATCTTGCGGCGAAACAGAGCCGTATCGTACCGGCGGCGCATCAGTTTCAGCACTTCGTCGCTTCCGCTTTGCAGCGGGATATGGAAATGCGGTGCAAAACGCCTGCTGTGCAGTACAAAATCAATAATTTCATCCGTAATCAGATTCGGTTCGATAGACGAGATGCGGTAGCGCGCGATTCCCTCCACCCGATCCAGCGAGCGCAGCAAATCCAGAAATGTTTCCCCGGTACTTTTGCCGAAATCGCCCGTGTTGACCCCGGTAATCACAATCTCCTTCCCGCCGTCGCGCGCCGCCTGTTCGGCCTGTGCCGTCAGTTCGGCGATCGTTCCGTTCCGGCTCCGTCCGCGAGCGAAGGGAATGGTGCAGTAGGAGCAGAAATAGTCGCATCCATCCTGCACTTTCAGGAAATAGCGTGTCCGGTCGCCTGCCGAACACGAAGGGACGAACGACCGTATCTCTTTGATCTCTGAGGTGACGATACGTTCGTCAATCAGGTGATTCAAGTGCTGGATAAAGTCCGCTTTCTGTGCGGTGCCCAGGACCAGATCCACCCCTTCGATACGGGCAACATCTTCCGGTTTGAGTTGTGCATAGCACCCGGTCGCAATGACAAATGCGTCCGGGTGCTGTTTGTGGACGCGGCGAATCAACTGGCGGCATTTTTTATCGGCCAGTTCCGTAACGGAACACGTATTGATCACACAAATATCTGCTTTCTCGCCGTTGCAGGCAGTCCGGATACCGTGTGAAGCCAGTTCTTTTCCGATAGAGGAAGTCTCTGCGAAATTGAGTTTACATCCCAACGTATAGTAAACCGCCACCTTGTTTTTGAAAATAGGATTGTCTGTCATCCGAGCAATAATTCTGCCGCAAAGGTACACAAAACGGAGTAAAAAGCCCGTATGATCCGGTCGACGTTCAACAAAAATGAATTTTATACATTAACGTAAGGTATAGTCCGGGAGTGGATATAGATTTTTTAGCACAAAAAACAGTTCAAAAAGTTTGTTTGTGGAGAAAAAAGCATTACCTTTGCACCCGCTTTGAAAGAGAAGCGCCCTTAGACAGTCCGGGTGACCGGCGAGAGCGAAGCGTTTTTGCTGTCCGGATGAGTTGAGGGGGAGAGATCTTTGAACGGTTTACATAAAACAAGATACAGTACAGAAGCGAGCGGTATAGATGTTGGCCTGAGGGCCATCGGGAAGCCGTTACGCGACTTTCTGTCAGACCGGAAAGCCGGTCTGACGGGAAAGGGAAAAGAATGTACCGTCAATAAAACAGGAAGGAAAACGACGGACGTCCTGGAGCAAAAGGAAAAAAACAAGAAGAATACTGACAGAGAAGAGTTTGATCCTGGCTCAGGATGAACGCTGGCGACAGGCTTAACACATGCA
>JAIRXI010000146.1 GCA_031268395.1 Tannerella sp.
ACGAAGCAATCCAGGTCATTCTTTCACTGGATTGCTTCCTTCGTCGCAATGACGGTGCACGGCGCGCTGTCCTGCAATAACGGGCACAGGTATGAAGAACGACATGTTGGTGTGACGGCTTTTTCAGCACACAGGGTTTTGCCGGTGAGCCGGCGAGGGTCACTGCTAAAACCATGTGTTCATGGAACAAAACGCTTGATGATATCCGCACGACAAACCTGCGGTTCGGACAGAGAACCTCATTTCCACCTAATTTTAATAACAAAACAACCTCCGTAGCACGCACGCAGATGATCATACAGGCGGACCTCATTACCTCATTACCTCCTGTAAAAAATAAGGTAATGAGGTTTTGTCGGAGGGTTCATGCCTTGCCGCTACTGAGGTTGTTTTGTTATTAAAATTAGGTGGAAATGAGGTTCATTTGCCTTCCTTAACGATGAACGGGGTTTGCCCGTCAGGGCATTCATATCCATAGCATACGAATATCTCCCTGCAGGATGGAACTCCGTACGGAGTTCAAGCGCAGGTTTAATCGCTTTTTCTATGGATATGAATGCCCTGACGGGCAAACCCCGTTCATCGTTCATCATTCATCGTTAATGACGTTCATCGTTAATGACGTTCCTCGTTCAGGAAGACGCCCCGCTGAAATCCACCCCGTCGAACAGCAGTGATGGAATCCGCCAACTGGACGAGATACGCGGGTCGTTGCCCGTTTCAAGCAAACGGTTCCACAGAGTCAGCATGTTGCCCGTGATATTCATTTCATTGACGGGTTGCGTCAGTTGACCGTTTTCGATCAGGAATCCTTCGATGCCGTAGGAAAAGTCGCCCGTCGTACTGTTGCAGTTGCCTCCATTAAAGCCGGTGACGAGGATGCCTCTGTCGAGCGTGGCGATCAGTCCTTCCCGATCCTTCTTTCCCGGCGGCATGGTCAGGATGGAAGGCGCGTCGACCGTCTGCGCCATTCCCATCTTGTTGGCATAACAGGTGTCAATATAGCAGGTACGAAGCGTGCCGGCCTCAAAGACGGGCCGCTTTTTCGTGGCCACCCCTTCGCCGTCGAAATAGCGTGCGCCGGCAGCTTGCGGCAAGTGCGGTTCGTCGGTCAGCGTCATCCCGTCGCCCAGGGCCTTGCGGTCGAGACTGTCCGGGAGGAAAGAGTTTTTCTGCTGGAGGGCCGATCCGTACAGCGCGCTGATGACGGGCGACAGCAAGTGGCGCGATACGGTATAATCCGCAATCATCGGCAAGCGGGCCGAAGCGATTTTGCGCTGTCCCAGTTTACGCAGGGCACGTTCGAGCGCCCTGGCGCCGATCCCGTCCCTGACCAGTTTGTCGTAATGAAGCGCCGAGTCGTACCATTCGGACGACGGACGCGCATCGCCGTCGCCCCTGATGCTGACGCTCGCGGCCAGCGTGAAGACGGAACTTGAGGATTCGCCTTCAAAACCGTTGCTGGCAATCATATAGAGGCAGCTTTCCCCGTCGCCGTAAGACGATTCCGCGGCGACGATGCGCCGGTCCCGACCCATGATTTCTTCACAGGCGTGCATGGCCAGCGCCAGTTTGTCGTCGGGAGGGATGGCGTCAAATGCAGGGTCGCAGAGTTGCAGGTCGCTTCCGCCTCCCCGGTAGTAGAGCGAAGCGTCGGGCAGGGTGCGGGCGCGGTCTTCGGCCAGGTAACGGGTCGAATCGACGGCATTCCGGATAAAGGTTTCCAGTTCCCTTTTGTCGAGACGGTTGGTGGAATACGCTCCGAAACGCCCGTCGACAAAGAGATGGAGCGAGAGCGCACTTTCCGAAGCCTGCTGGAGGCGGTCGATTTTCATATCGCGGATTTCGAACGAGGCGCTTGAGCCGTTGTAGAGGTTGACGCGGACGCCCTGGCATCCGTTTTTCCGGGCGCAGTCCATGGCCCATTGTGCCAGTTGTTTGTGGGTATTCGATATCATATCAGTTTTCTCCTCCTACTGTCAGCCTGTTTACCAGGGCGGAGGGCATGCCGCAGGTGACGGGGCACGACTGGCCGTCCTTGCCGCAGGTCCATGTTCCATTGTCGATCCGGCTGTTGTTGCCGATCATGGTGATGCCTGCCAGGGCTTCCGGGCCGTTGCCGATGATATTGATGTCTCTGATGGGCTGTGTCAGTTTCCCGTTTTCGATCAGGTAACCGTTCTTGACGAAGAAGGTGAAGTCGCCGGCGCCGATCTGTACCTGTCCGTTCGTGAAGCCGGAAGCATAAATACCTTTCTTTACGGCGGCAATGATTTCTTCTTCGCTACAATCCCCGGCCTCCATACAGGTGGCGCGCATACGCGGGATGGGCGCCGTACGGAACGATTCGCGGCGTCCGTTGCCGGTAGGCGCCACGCCGTAGTGCCTTGCGCTGATGCGGTCGTGCAGGTAGCTTGTCAGGATGCCGTTGTGCACGATGCAGGTCTTCTGGCCCGGCACGCCTTCGTCGTCGACATTGACCGAACCGCGATTGAAGGGAATTGTCCCGTCGTCTATCACGCTGATGCGCCTGTCGCATACGGCCCGGTTCAGTTTGTCGGAGAAGATGGAGGTATTCTTGCGGTTGAAGTCAGCTTCGAACGCATGACCGATGGCTTCGTGCAGCAGGATGCCGGATCCTCCGGCGCCCATCACGACGGGCATCTCGCCGCCCCGCGGTTTGACGGAGCGAAACAGGATGGCCGTCCTGTCCACTACTTCCGCCGCAAGCGCATTCACCAGTCCGTCCGTCAGGAACTCCGCTCCCATCCGGAACGAGCGGCCGGCGTAATTGTTCTCTACCCTGCTGCCTTCGGCCATGATGCACTGTGCGTGGAGTCGCGCCATCGGACGGTAGTCGTAACACATTTCGCCGGCAGAGTTGCAGAAGAAGATGTGCGAAGTGGTATCTCCCAGGCCGGCGATCACCCTGGCGACGCGACTGTCCAGGGCAAATATGCGGTCGTTCAGCTGCTGGAGCCAGGGCATTTTGTCCTTTACGGCGACCTCGTCCCAGGCCGTACGCACGGGATAGAGATCATGCGCCGGCGCCCTTTCCGTCAGGCCGGCCGGCTGCCGGCGGCTGCTGTTGCCGGCGGCAATACGGGCTGCCGTCCGCGCGGCTTTCTGCATTTCTCCGGAGGTGATGTCCTCGGTGTAGGCATAACCGGTCCGGTCGCCGGAGATCACGCGCACGCCCATGCCGAAGTCGATGTTCGACGAAGCGCGGTTGACGGCGCCGTCCTGCAGTCCGAGGCTGTTTGAGCAGGTATGTTCAAAAAACAGGTCGGCATAGTCGCCTCCCTTTTCCAGTGCGGTGGAAAGTGTTCTTTGCAGGTCGTTTTCACTCACGCCGAAATGGTTCAGCGCAAACCTGACGGCCCCCGAACCGCTGCCGGGAAACCGGCCCGGATCGCCGCTTCCAGACAGGAAAGATGCTGCCGGCAACTCCATTACCGCCGGCCCTTCCGTTCCGATACCTGCCCGCCGGTCTGTTTCCATAAATAGATGATTGATTTCATGGCTGCAAAGATACATTAATTAATTCAAGTGGCCGCAACTCAAGTTTCCATGTTCGATGCGGGCCATGCTCTCGGATCGGCAACCACCCCCGTCACGGCAGCGGCGGCAGCGACCAGCGGCCCGGCCAGCATGGTCCGTGCACCCGGCCCCTGGCGACCTTCGAAATTGCGGTTGCTTGTACTCACGGCATATTTACCGGCCGGAACCTTGTCTTCATTCATCGCCAGGCAGGCCGAACAGCCCGGCTGACGCAATTCAAAGCCGGCTTCATTCAATATCCTGTCCAGTCCTTCGGCGCGAATCTGCCGCTCCACCGCCCATGAACCCGGCACCAGCCATGCCGTCACGCCCGACGCTTTCCGCTTCCCCTTCACAAAACGGGTAAAGGCGCGGAAGTCTTCTATCCGCCCGTTTGTACAGCTTCCCAGGAAAACATAGTCAACAGGCTTCCCGATCAGCCGTTCGCCGGCCTTGAAGCCCATGTACTCCAACGATTTTGCATACGAGATTTGTCCGGCTTCGTCCGATTCGTCCGGACGGGGAACGGTTTCGTTAATGCCGATTCCCGTACCCGGATGGGTGCCGCAGGTAATCATCGGCTCAATGTCTTCGGCACGGAAGGCAACCTCGCTGTCAAATACGGCGCCGGCGTCCGAAGGGAGCGTCCGCCAGCCGGACACGGCCCGGTCCCAGTCCGCCCCCCGGGGTGCATATTTCCTGTTTCTGAGGTACTCAAACGTGACTTCGTCCGGCGCTACCATTCCTCCGCGGGCGCCCATTTCGATGGAGAGATTGCAGAGGGTGAGACGTTCTTCCATCGAGGTCCGGCGGATGGCTTCGCCGGCATATTCGACAAAATAACCGGTTGCCCCGCCGGTTGTCATCCGGCGGATGAGGTAGAGGGCGAGGTCTTTGGCGGTTACGCCGGTTTGCAGCGAACCGTCAACCGTGATGCGCATCGTTTTCGGTTTGCGCTGGAGGAGGCACTGTGTGGCGAGCGTCATTTCCACCTCGCTCGTGCCGATACCGAAGGCGACTGCTCCCATGGCGCCGTGGGTTGAGGTGTGGCTGTCGCCGCAGACAATGGTCATACCGGGCTGTGTCAGTCCGTTTTCAGGCCCGACCACGTGGATGATCCCGTTCCGGGGATGCAGCAGTCCGTAATGTTCCAGGCCAAATTCGGATGCATTTTGCGCCAGCGTATCCACCTGTCTCCTCGATACCGGATCTTCAATCGGCCTGTCCTGGTGCAGGGTGGGGATATTATGGTCGGGCATGCATGTGACGCGCTCCGGGCGGAAGGGCTTCAATCCTCTTTCGCGCAGCCCGGCAAAAGCCTGCGGGCTGGTTACTTCGTGACAGTACAGGCGGTCGATATACAACTGTACCGTGCCGTCGGCCAGCGTATCGACCACGTGCCTCTCCCAAATCTTTTCAAACAAAGTCTTTGCCATAATGATACTTATGTATTTTAAGTTGTTGCTAATAGACATCCCGTCTGCCGGCTTACCGGAAACGGGCTGTTTCCGGACGAAAAGACGTCCTCCTTTGCGGTAAAGGCATTCGCCTTTTTCCCCCTGTATGTGCCCGGAAACTGTATGTGTCGGGCGATTTCGGTATCCGTCGTCATCTCAGTCCGCTTACTTTACAAATTTGTTGATGGCGTCTACAAATGCCTCTGCCGAAGCGGCAATAATGTCCGTATGGGCCGAGAAGCCGTAGTAAAGATTGCCTTCGTATTCAACCTGCATGTGCACCTTGCCCACATCGTCGCTGCCCCTGTTAATGGCCTGAATCAGAAATTCCCGAATCGTCATCTGGCGATGGATAATGCTTTTGACTGCGCGGATGGCGGCGTCTACGGGTCCGTTTCCGGATGCGGCGGATTCAAATTTTTCGCCGGCAATGTCCACGCAGACGCTTGCCACGGAGCGCAGTCCGATCCCGGAGGTTACTTGCAGGTAATCCAGTTTGATCCGCTGCATAGAGGTACGGTCCCTGCCTGCGAGCATCAACACGTCCTGGTCGTTAATGTCTTTTTTGCGGTCGGCAAGTTTCAGGAATGCCGCATAGACCTTGTCCAGTTTTTCGGCATCCAGTTTTACGCCGAGCACGTTCAGGCGGTGTTTCAGGGCTGCGCGTCCGCTGCGTGCTGTGAGGAGGATGGCGCTGTCGTCGATTCCGACGTCTTTCGGGTCGATGATTTCGTAGCTTTCGCGGTTTTTCAGCACGCCGTCCTGGTGAATGCCTGACGAATGGGCAAATGCATTGCGCCCCACAATGGCTTTGTTAGGCTGTACGGGCATGTTCATCAGGCTGGATACCATCCGGCTGAGGCCATAGATCCGGGAGGTGTTGATGTTTGTTTCGATGGCGCATTCCCGGTGGCTTTTGAAGATCAGGGCTACTTCTTCGAGAGAAGTGTTTCCGGCGCGCTCGCCGATTCCGTTGACGGTTACTTCCACCTGGCGTGCGCCGTTCAGTACGCCCTGTACCGTATTTGCCGTAGCCATCCCCAGGTCGTTGTGGCAATGGGTGGAGAGGATGGCGCGATGAATGCCGTCTGCCTGTTCGACAAGGTATTTGATTTTGGCGGCATACTCGTCCGGCAGGCAATAGCCTGTTGTGTCGGGGATGTTGACTACAGTGGCGCCGGCTTTGACGACGGCTTCGACCACCCGTGCCAGATATTCGTTGTCTGTCCGTCCGGCATCTTCGCAGTAAAATTCCACATCTTCCACGTATCTCTTTGCGTAGCGGGTGGCGGCG
>JAIRXI010000161.1 GCA_031268395.1 Tannerella sp.
CCGGTCAGGTATTTGCGCGAGCGGCGTAATCGCCGCAATCTTTTTCGCTACATCAAAACCCGACGGACAATGCACGGCGCAGGTTTTGCAATCCGAACAAATGCCTGGCGACAGATTCAAATCCGCCAAAGTATCTTTCGACTGTTGCGCCCGCCTGTAGCCGAAAGCGTACATGTAGGCCCGCATTATGTCGGGTATTGGCAATTGTTTGTTACATTGTGATTTACATTGTCCGCACCGTTGACAATAAAGCATTTCCTGATTGCATAAGCCGGCAAGATATTTTTTTTCTTCCTCTTTTAACTCCGGACTATATGCAGCTTCCAAACATTCGTCCAACTGCTCGTAATTAAACAGTCCGGGAATAACAGCTGTGATATTTTTGTTTTGCCAAACCCAACGGAGACAAGCTTTTGCATTGATTTTCTTTTCACCTTCCGCATCTTCCACGCCTCCGGCCATCGCTTTCATCGTGATAAATCCCATTCCGGCTTCAGCGCCCCGTTCGATGGCGGCTTCCAAGTCTTTCAGGTTTTTCATCTTGAAGTTGTAGCTGATCAGGGCAATGTCATAAATGCCCGTTTCTATGGCCGCATCAATGATTGCCGGATTTTGCTCGTGAGATGAAAATCCGATAAAACGTGTTTTTCCTGCGACTTTTGCTGCTGTCATTACCGCTTTCACACGTTCGTCTTTCAAAACATCGGGCGTAGTCGCCATGTGGATATACAGTGCATCGACAGATTCCATTTTGAGTCGTTTCAGGCTCGTTGTCAACTTGTCGTTGAAATCATTTTCAAAATTGTCATGCAGAGGATAGGAAAAGAATATTTTAGTAGCGACAAAAGCCGTATCCCTCGGCTTACCGGTTAAAACAGAGCCGACCATTTCTTCATTTTTCCCGTTCTGGTAGCCGTTGGCCGTATCAAAAAGTTTAATTCCCGCGTTGTAGGCGGCTCGCAACACATTGTTACTGTCCGGACGATCCACGCCCAAGCCCAGAATAGGCAACTGTACGCCCGTTCTGCCCAGCGTTCTGACAGGAATTTCAGGTTGTTTTTCCTGCATTTTTTCGCCGGTCTCAGTTGCCGCCGCACCGGGGAAAAATAATGTTCCGATACCGGTAGCGGCGGAAAGCTTTAAAAAATTTCTGCGGTTTATTTTTTCTTTCTGCATCATTGCCAAGCCGGATCTTGTGTCAAAGCGCCTTTCGAACTGTCTATTTCACCTTGGTCGATGGGGAAATAACGATGTTTTTCCTGCCAGCCGAGCGGCCCTAAAATTTGCGCCCCTTTGTCGAAACGCAAGATGTCGAACCAGCGTTGCATTTCGAAAGCAAATTCGTAGTAACGTTCCTGGAAAATAATATCCAGGTTAGCTCCTTCACCCTGATTGAGTGTGATACGGTGATTGGTATCTCCGAAAGCACGGTCGCGCACCTTGTCAAACCAGCCTTGCGCTTCAGCGTCGGCACTGCCGCTGATACGCACTTTCAATTCGGCGCCCAGCAATAAGGCATCGGCAAAGCGATAGAAGCGGTACGACATGTTCTGGCTGTTTACCACGTCACTGCCTGTGGTATATGTTTCTTTGCGTGGGTGGTACTTATAGTTACCCAACTGTCCACGCACCAAGTCGATACCTTCCTGACTGTTAGAAACTGCGAACGTATTCAAGCCTGTTTTGGCAAGCGCGTCGGATGCTTCATCGGCATAGACGATGACCGTACCTTCGCGGCGCGTATCACCCGGCGTAAACATGTCATAAATTTTCCACGTCATGGTTAATTGTCCGTAACCCGACATCAGTCCACCCTGACCGGCATCGCGCGGATCCACAATTTCGCGTCCGCCTACGGTAGCCACTTTGTTGTTCATACCCGAATTTTCGCCGACCATACCGACTTCGTAGATGCTTTCTCTTCCCCATTCGCCGGCCTTGCGCCAGATATGCAAATAGTCGGGATCTAATTGATAGAACGAGTTATTCGCAATTTCGCGCATGTCATTGTAAGCTGTTTGATAGGAAGCTTCGTCACGGTGAAAAAGGATTATTTTTGCCCGCAACACTTTGGCAGCGTCGCGGCTGATGCGTCCTTTTTGCGTACTTGCCCTGTCGGGAAGATATTGGATCACGTCGTCGGCCAGATCTTCCATCATAAAATCATATACTTCTTCACGTGATGCGTTGCCGAAGCTATACAAATCATTTATCGAAGTAATTTGTCCTTTCAGCAAAGGAATTTCCTTGTAGCCCATAAACAGGTAATCGTAGAATAATGCGCGGTAGAAGCGAGCTTCAGCGTCAATCGACCGGATGAAATCGTCGCTCAATCCGCTAAGTTTCATTTCGTCGATAAGAATGTTAGCGGCTACCACGCCGACATACAACCCCATGTCCCATTCGTTCCACCAACCGGTGCCGCCATACCATTCATTACTGAAACAGGTGGTCGGGGTATAGGTATAAGTATCCCATTTGACTTTATAACTGCCTTCGCCGATACCGCCGCCGGTTTCAGCTTCGTCGGACAATAAAGAGGCATAACTGTGCACTTCCATCAGGCGATTTTGCACTTCTTTCATCACCGAGTACAGTCCTTTCATTACTCCGTCTTCGGTTTTGTAGAAATCGCTTGTTGTAACCTGTGTTCTCGGATTGATTTCCAAAAAATCGCTGCACGCAACAAATCCCATCAGTGTGCAGCAAGTAATTATTGTTATTATTTTTTTCATTGAAGTACTGTTTTAGAATGAAACATTAAATCCGAAAGTAAGTATTCTCGGCTGTGGATAAGTACCTCCGTCGAAACCGTCGCGCGTGCCTACTTCAGCGTCTAAGCCGGTATATCCGGTTAAAGTAAACAGGTTTTCACCTTGCAGGAATAAACGCAATTTGCTTATCAAGGCTTTTTTCGTCCATGCGACCGGCAGTGTATAGCCTATCTGCAATACTTTCAGACGGAAATAGTCGCCATCTTCCACATACAAATCGGATACGAGATTGGCGCCCGTATCGCCTCCCGACGGGGTCAGGTTGCCTTCGTACAAGACGGGATATTTGGTCGATGTACCTTCTCCGTGCCAGCGACCGAGCCATTCTTTGCCGAAATTGGCGCGCACTACATTTCCCCGACGATAGAGTTTGTAAATCTGAGCCCCTGTTACTCCCTGAAAAAAGGCGCTGAAATCAATGCCTTTGTAATCGGCTGTGAGCATCAAGCCATACGTCCAATCAGGATTGGGTTTACCGATCATGGTGCGGTCGGCAGCATCAATTTTCCCGTTTTTGTCAACGTCTTTCCAACGGATACCGCCAATAACCACATTCGATTGAATCGCTTTATCCACTTCTGTTTGATTTTGATAGATTCCGTCCTGCACGTAGCCGTAGAAAAATCCGTAAGGATAGCCGTTCATGCGGTGCGATACCGATCCGCCCAAACCGCCGCCCAGGTTATTCAGCGCTTGTGCATCTTCAACGCCCTGGTCAATCACTTCATTTTTCACATAAGAGGCATTGCCGGTGACGCTGAAGTTAATGTCCGATGCACGAAATTTATAGGTAGCGTCAAATTCAACCCCGGTGTTGCTCACCGTACCTACATTGGTACGAATGGAAGAATACCCTGCAAAGTCAGGTAGAGGCATCCAGCAAAGCATGTCCTTGGTCTGTTTGTCAAAATAATCCACCGAAAAACTCAA
>JAIRXI010000162.1 GCA_031268395.1 Tannerella sp.
AAAGCCCGATGACCCGATCCATCCCCATAACCAAAAAAGACGGTACAATCCTGAATCTGGATGCCGCATTGAACAGGCTCGCGGGCATGCTGTCCCTTCTTCGCAACGGACAGTATGTACTTACGCTGACAAGGCAGGAAAAGAAGCGCACCCTCGCCGAAAACCGGCTCTTTTGGTTATGGATGGCCTGTATCGAACACGAAACCGGAACGCCCAAAGAAGACTGTCACGACTACTACTGCTCCCTCTTTCTCCGCCGCCACGTCACGGTGAACGGAGATGAAAAGGAAGTTACCGGCGGCACATCGAAACTGAATACCGTTCAGTTTACCGACTTTCTGAATAAAATACAAGCCGACGCCGCAACTGAATTCGGCATCAAACTGCCCGATCCGGATGATTTGCACTTTGAAGCCTTCCGTCAGGAATACGAACGATACATCAACTTTTAATGAAAGAAAGCATGAATACAAACATTCAAATTTTCAAAAACAGTCAGTTCGGCGAAGTGAGAGCAGTCAAAATAAACGACGAATTACATTTTAGTCACAAATAAAAATACAAATCAATGGAAACTAAAGATTTGAAATTTAAACAGTTATAGTATTAATTAACAAAAAAAGCTATGTTAAAACAAATTGGAAAAGAGTACGACAACCCCATTCAGCGCGAAGCCTTTTTAAAGGACAACTGCGACAGGGTAGAAGAAAAGGGCTACATGAAAGCCTACACGCCGGAAGAGTTACAGGGACACAAGGAAAGCCTTGCCAATCTTTCTATTCAGATTGACGAAGTTGAAGATGAAAAGAAAGCCTCGGCAACACATTTCAAGGCACAGCTTGACCCGCTTGTCGCCCGGCGAAAGGAAATAGTGAAAAACATCCGTCAAAAAGCGGAATACGTCAGTGAAATCTGCTACAAATTCATTGACAGGGACGAAAGGCAGACCGGATACTACAACGCCGACGGCGATCTGATCGAGATGCGTCCCGCAACCGTCGACGAGTTGCAGCCGACACTGTTTGTCAAATTACATGGTACGGGTACAAACGATTAAAAAGTACGGACATGACAAAAGAAGGACTGGCCGCATTGCTGGACGGAAGGAAATACGGGGATGAAATCTCCAAACAGGAAGCAGAAGATGCAAAGAAAGACGGTTTAGTGGTTGTCTTTGGAGCTTCGGACGACCTGATGGAGTTCAGGGGTGCCATATACGACGAATCGAACTGTTACGAAGGCGGAACCGCCTATCTGAACGAAAACGGACTTCTTGAAGAATGCGACAATGAAAACTGTCCGCATTTCAAAAAACTCAAAGAAAAAGCGAAGAAAATAGAGGCGCTGTGGTGTGCGGTAAAAACGAAAGACAGCTATATAAGCTGGACATACAGGACCGACATACCGCATTCCACTTTCAACGTGATAGAGGATAAGGAAATATACTGCAAAGGTATAGTTTTTAATATTAATGATTTAAAATAAAATTTTATGGAAGAATTAGAAACAACATGTGGCAAATTTGCCATAAATTTCCCCGAAGGTTCAAACTTTACGGAAGTAGTAATCAGGGAAGGCGATGCGCTCAGGCAGCTTGATCCCAAAGCCCCGATTAAAACCCGACTGTCGGGCGTCATCGGCACGCCCGTCGAGTATCTGAAAAAGCGCGTCCAAACGGACCAGTTCACCCAGCAACGTTCATTCCTGACCGTGAACCGCGAGGAGATTTTGCTCTCGCTGGTCATCAACGAAGACGACGAATACACACGTGGACAGGTCGACGGCAAACTGGAATTTCACCCCAAATTCGTTGAGTTCGGAATCAATATCGGCAAGATATGGACGCCCGTCGAACTGGGGATGTTTTTCAAGATGAACCGTGCATTTTTCCAGGACAAAACCGCAAACATGAAGCTGGTAACGGAACTGATGAACTTCACGGCCACCGTGAACAACAAAATCGAGCGAAACGTCAAGGAAAATGGAGATCGCGCGGACATCTTCGTTCAGGCAGTCAATTCCAACCTGCCGGAATCCTTCTACCTGCAAATCCCGATTTTCAAGGGCATGCCGGCGGAAACACTGGAAGTCGAAACCTTCGCAAAAATCAATGGACGCGAAGTAGTCTTCACTCTGCTTTCACCCGGCGCAAATCAGACCCTCGAAGATATACGCGACGGAGTGATTGACGCGCAGTTGGAACAAATCCGGGAGATTGCGCCCGACATTGCAATTATAGAAGTGTAAAAAAATAATTTGAACCGGTTGCTGTGGGTGCGTCAGGAAAAGTAAAATTGGACATTGTTTGCGAGACACTGTCCGCGACGAGGGAACCGGCTTATAAAGACACTGAGCAGAAACTCCCGAACCCTCTTTACAGGGAGTTTTCTTTAAAAATCGAAACCGCCCGTCAAAAAAAACAGAAAGGATTTAAATGAACAAAATACGGATACAATTAAATACAATACATAACACCGACTGCCTTAGCGGATTAAAGCTCCTGCCCGACAACAGCGTAAACTGCGGCGTAACCTCGATACCCTATTACGGGTTGCGGGATTACGGAACAGCTACATGGGTAGGCGGTAATCCCAATTGCGCCCATTCCGACAGGAATGAAACCAATATAGACAGCCAAATCGGCTTGGAAGAAACACCCGAAGCCTACGTATTCCGGATAGTGGAAGTTTTTATGGAAGTTCATCGGGTCTTGAAATCCACCGGCACGCTTTGGTTAAACATCGGGGACTCGTATTGGGGCGGGAAGGGATATGGCGGCTCATCCGCCGGAATATACCAGTACGAGCGCAGAAAAGCAAATAAAAGCATTACAAGGGAATGTTCCAACTTTGGCGGCCCCGGAACTATCCGGCCAACCGACCGGAAGCACGAATATATCAAGCCGAAAGATTTAATCGGTATCCCCTGGACGATTGCCCTTGCCCTTCGTAATGCGGGCTGGTATCTCCGGCAGGACATCATTTGGCACAAGCCAAACCCCATGCCCGAAAGCGTAAAAGACCGCTGTACGAAATCGCATGAATATATATTCCTGCTTACCAAATCAAGAAAATACTACTTTGACTTCAAAGCCATTTTAGAACCCACTGCCGACGGAAAATCTACCCGCCACAAGCGCGATGTCTGGACGGTATGCACCAAGGCTGAAAAAGAAAACCATTTCGCCGTATTTCCCGAAGCACTGATAGTTGATTGTATCAAAGCGGGATGTCCCGAAAACGGCATTGTACTTGACCCGTTTATGGGCAGCGGAACAACGGCGGTAGTCGCCCGGAAGCTGAACAGAAACTACATCGGGTTTGAACTGAATCCCGAATACATAGAGATAGCAAACAGGAGGTTAAACAGAGAATTAGGAATGTTCAAATAATGAAAACAATCGTAACATTTTCGGGCGGCAAGGACAGTTTAGCGGCGCTCCTTTGGATACGGAACAACTTCACAAAGAATTTCACGACCGTATTTTGCGACACCGGATGGGAAAACCCCATCACTTACCGTTACATCAACGAAACGGCCGAAACGTTGGGTCTTGACCTCGTAACATTGAAGTCGAAGAAATACGACGGCATGATAGACATGGCAAGGAGAAAAGGCCGTTTCCCTTCGTCGCAACGCCGCTTCTGCACTTATGAGCTAAAGAAAGTACCGTCTATCGACTACATACTCGACTTCGTAAACGATGATTTTGTCCTGGTACAGGGCATACGCGCCGCAGAATCGGCAAGCCGCGCAAATATGGCTCCTCAATGCAACTATTTCAAGTATTATCTTGAAGACCGCATAAATAAAAACGGGAAACAGGCACATGATACCTACCGGAGGAAAGAGGTTCTCGCTTACTGCAAAAAGTACGCAACGGACATTCTGCGGCCGGTTTTCGACTGGACGGCCCAGCAGGTAATTGATTACATCATCGAAAACG
>JAIRXI010000205.1 GCA_031268395.1 Tannerella sp.
TTCTTCCCGAAATCGTTTCGGCCTACACCTGTTTTAAGCATGTCGCTCCGGATGTGATTGTCTTTCTGACATTTGACTGGGATAACAGGCTTAAATTCTATTCCACATCCCGCCATGAAATTCTCGACGAGACATTTCCCGAAAAGGACAATTTCTTTAACGACCTCCGAACGAACGTATTTCCATACGGCAATTATTTTATCCGTCCTTCGGAAAACACGGTTTATTCCGTTCGCTGGGACGGGACAAAGGGATCGGCAGAAGAAGGCTACGCATGGGATTTCGGTCCGCTTAACAACGGAACGAAAACGGCATGGGATGCGGCGCCGGCTTTCGGAAATCAAAAAGAAAGGATGGATTATGTGCGCGGGAAAGTGCTTGCCTCCGAAGTGGTTAACTATATCCTGGCCCTGCATGGCGGGAACCGTCGATACCGGTATGCGCAGCTTACCCGAAAAATGAAACTGGTCAATATCTTTTGCGACATGGAAACGCAGCAGACCGTCGTATTTGAAAATACGTCCGAAGGCGCCGGTCTGAATCCGGTGTACTGGACGGACGAATATATGGTGGGGATTCCCCGGATTCCCCTTCCGCAGGAAACGTTTGACCTGATTCCCGACGCCATCCTGAGCGAAAAAGACCGGATCAAAAAGCAGCATCTGGCGGAAGACGACAATCCGTATCTGGTGAAATATCAGTTTAAATCGCAGTGAAAATGAAAGCATGTAAAACAGTAATTACCGTATTTTTTGTATTGTCATGCGCCGTCTCCCGGATGGAGCAAAAAGCGACCGCTTCGGGAAACCGTATGGATTGGATCACCGGTAAAACCATGTGTTCATGGGACGAAGCGCTTTATGACAGCCTCACGGCAAACCTTCGTTTCGGACAGACGACCTCATTTCCACCTCCTTTTAATAACAAAACAACCTCAGTAGCAGGCAGGCATGATCCCTCCGGCAAAACCTCATTACCTTATTCTTTGGAACCGGGAATAAGGAGGTAATGAGGTCCGCCCGTATATACCATCTGCCTGCCTGCTACTGAGGTTGTTTTGTTATTAAAATGAGGTGGAAAGGAGGTTTATTTGCCCGGAGAGGACAGGAGATTCCGGTGAAGTTCCGCCGCATACACCGGCGGAACAGGCCATGCCACAGGCTAAACGTGTAACCGGCTTTTTCAGACACAGGGTTTTACGGGTGACCCTATGGATTGCGAAAAATGGGTAAAAGTAAAAACTGGCTCAACAGAAAAGAGATCTTCCGGGCGAAGCATCGAAAACCGGCCGGTCTTTTTCGGAAAAGAGTCAGGGCCTTATCTGCGATTAAAAAAAATGTGTTCGGAGAAACGGTTGTTTTTCTGTGAATACATGCCCTCCCTGTATGGATCATACGCTGAATCTTCCCGTACGCGAACAGGCCGGTTTGTGTGCCGTTTATTTCCGGACCATCCCTATCCGACAGGGTGATGCGCTTCAAAGAGTTTCAACCGCCTGTCAAGCAGTTCGTAGTGATGCGGCTTGATGAATGACGTGCAGGCGCGCAGGCCTTCCCGACTGCTGCCGGTCGTGCTTAGCGATATGGCGCTGACGCCGTAGCAGATCAGTTCTTCCATCAGCTCTCCGCCGGTCAGGCCCGGAAAGGCGACGGTGAAATAGAAGCCGTCGGCAATCGGCGCGCCCGGGTCGTGGTCGTACACGATGTGAAAGCCGTGCGCGACGAAAATTTGCTTCAGTCGCTCCGCACGACGGCCGTATTCCCTTACTTCGGCAACGAAATCAAAGGTTCCGTCGGACGCCGCTTTGAACATGGCCGCCAGGGCGTACTGCGCAGAATGGCTGGTGCCCGACGAGAGCGCGTAGAGCACGCGGTGAACGTAGACGGTGCCAAACGTCCCGCCGTCGCCATAGCGTTGCGTCAGGCCCGGAAAGGCGCGGCGGTAGAGTTTGTCGGATATGGCGGCGACGCCGATGCGCTGTCCGGCGTAGCTGAAGGCTTTCGAGCCGGAGATTTGCAGGATGCAGTGATCCGTATAGCGGGCCACGCTGGCCTGGTAAGGGGGCTGAAACGGCGTCCCGAGGGGTTGCCGGAAGTCCATCGCGAAATAGGCAAGGTCTTCGATCACGATCGTGTCGTAGCGTGTCGCCATCTCGCCGATGATTTGCAGTTCGCTTTCCGTCAGGCAAAACCAGGCCGGGTTGTTCGGGTTGGAGTAGACCATCGCCGCAACCGTCCCCTGCGAAAGGTAGTGTTCCAGTATGGCGCGCAGCCTGTCGCCCCGGTGCTCGTAGACGTCAAATGAGGCGTAACGGCAGCCCATCACCGTGATTTGCTGTTTCTGTACCGGAAAACCGGGATCGATGAAAAGGATCGTGTCCCGTGCGGCATCGCACTGTCCGCAGGTCAGGAACGAGGCATACGTGCCCTGCATCGAACCGGTTACGGGCACGCACCCTTCCGGCGCAATGTCCACGTTTACAAAAGCCTTGATGAAACGCGAGGCTTCGTTCTTGAGTTCTTCCAGTCCGTTGATGTTCGGGTATACGGCGGCAATGCCGTTCTGCAAGGCTTTGATTTCGGCGTCGACGCCGACCTGCGCCGGTTTCAGGCCGGGAACTCCCATTTCCATGTGAATAAATTCCGTCCCCGTTTCCTGCTCCAGCCGGTGCGAAATGGCTACCACTTCGCGGATGGTCGCCCGGCCGAAGTCAGGCAGTCCGTAACGGTCGATTACACGCCTGACGGCCTGCCGGTCTACCGGCGTCTGTTTCGTTCCGGCTTCCCTGCCCGGTCCGCGTATGTCTTTCTTCATGCGGAGGGCAGCAGAAAATCCGTGAAACAGAGGGCGGCCAGCGCCGTGCCGTAGCGTTTTTCGATTGTGAGGCCTTCGGTTACAAAATTCAGCTCGCCCAGATAATGCTTGCCGTAGGTCTTCTGATGCAGGTCGTTAATGACGCGAATCAGACGCGATTCCAGTTCTTCGATCCGGTAGCGTCCGCTCACTTCACAAACCAGTCCGCCGACTTTCTCGTCAAAGTTTTCGTCTCTGTACATCCATGCATAAACGATCCCCGCCGACACAAACTCGTCCTGATAACCGTGCGAAACGGCCATGATCGTTTTCATCTCCGAACCGAAGGGGGGCAGGTCTATTTCGTCCATCGTCACTAAGCGCGCCGTGGCTGGGATGACTGAAGAATAGGTCATGATGTTGAAATCCGCAATCCCTGCGTCATACAATGCCATGTGATACGAACCGGCATGTTTTTCCAGTTCGGAATCGCCACTGCCTTTTGCAATAAAAAAGGTATTCGGGATCAAGTTCCCCACTTTTTTCACCATCTCAAAAATTCGTTTTATTCAATTAATATTCAGTTGTTCCCGCCTGACGTTTCGTTACAGTTTCCGATCGGGGACGCAAAAATACAAACTTCCTGGATATTTCAATCATTCTCGTCAAAAAATTTTTGGAGAGAAATTCAAAACGTATAAACCCAGCCTATTTCGACGCTCGTCCGGGTTACGGCAGGCATAAACGCCATCCGTGCGCCACCGTCGCGGATGCCCAGCAGCTGGTGCCACACCGGAAGCATCAGACAGGAGGCTTCCACGCTCAGGATACCGATGCCTGCGCCCGTCACCACGTCGCTCACCCAGTGTCGCTGATTGACTGCGCGCAGGACGCCCGTCGCCGTTGCCACGGCATATCCTCCGATGCCGATCCATGGAGATGTGCCGCCGTATTCCCTGTAAAGCAGATGGGCGCCCGTGAATGCCACCGCCGTATGTCCCGAAGGGAACGAATTGTCGGCATAGCCCAGCGGTCGCCGTACGGAGATCCCCGTTTTCATCGCGCCGACGGCGACGCCCGTAAACAGACAGGAGGTGGCCAGAAGCAGCGTCCGGTCTCTGAGGTTGTGTCTGGAGGCGACGCCCGGCAGGAAGTCCAGTCCGCAGACCGCCACTGCCGGCGCATATTGCAGGTAGTCGTCTGCCGGGTAACGGCGGCGGATGTTTCTGTTCACCCTGCCTGCCACGTATTTGTCGAAACGGCGCACCGGCGTTTCGTTAAACCGTGCCGCGACGCCGTAGGCGATGCAAACGGCCGGAATCGCCCACGTTGCATGTGACGTGCGGAGGCGTACCGTATCGGCGGCGGACAAACGCATGACAGGCAAGGTTTCTTTTCCGGGCAGGCCTTCCCGCCCGGCGAGTATCGCCGGAAAGAAAAGGCATACCGTCGCTGCCGCAACCGTTTTTTTCAGATCAAAGCCCTTCATGATGGCTGTCTTCCGTAACAGAAATGTTTTAACAGCTGTCGGTACAGCGCAAAGCCGCCCGCTCCCAGCGAGGAACCGACCAGCAGGCCGGCCAGCACGTCCGAAATGAAATGCGCGCCCATGTAGATGCGGGAATAACCCATCAGAAAGGCCCACAGCAAAATGACGAGCGTGTAGATTCGGTTTTTTACCTGCAAAAGCGACAGAACGGCAAAACCGAAGGCGCTGGCGGTATGTCCCGAAATAAATCCGTACGCGCCGCCGGCCCTGTAGTCGCGCAGCAGGACGACATACTCCATGAACAGCGGATGCGCCGTTGGACGAAACCGGGCAAAATAGGGCTTGAACAACAACGCCGAAACGGCACAGCACAGCACAAATACCACTCCCGTCGACAGGGAGGCGGGAATCCACTCTTTCCGTCGCTTCAGGTAAAAATAAAGCAGGACAAGGAACGGCGGACACCAGACACTGACGCCGGAGAACGGCCACAGCATCGTGTCCAGAAAAGGCGTATGCGATCCGTTGATCCACATAAACAAATTACGTTCGTATGTCAGGAGTTCTTCCATTGCTGTCCGCGCGGCGGCTGTGTGTTCCCCCTGTTTTCCGTCCTGTCCGCCAGTTTTTCAAGCATGTCCCGGGTCATGGCGTCCAGGTCGTACTGCGGATTCCAGTCCCATTCTTCACGTGCGCAACTGTCGTCCAGCGAGTCGGGCCACGACTCGGCAATGGCCTGCCGCAAGGGGTCGATCCGGTATTCCATCGTGAAATCGGGGATGTATTTCCTGATTTGCCGGCAGATCACCTCCGGGTCAAAACTCATCGCCGTGACGTTAAACGAATTTCGGTGTTTCAGGCGCGCAGGGTCGGCTTCCATGATCTGGATGGCCGCGTGAAGCGCGTCGGGCATGTACATCATGTCCATAAACGTCCCTGCCGCAATCGGACAGACAAAATGCCGGCTTTCGACGGCCGAGTGGAAAATGTCTACGGCATAGTCGGTCGTACCGCCTCCCGGAGGCGCTACATACGAAATCAGTCCGGGGAAACGTACCGAACGGGTATCTACTCCGAAACGGCGGAAATAATAGTCGCTCAACAACTCGCCCGTCACTTTGGTCACGCCATACATCGTGCGCGGATTGCGCACCGTATCCTGCGGCGTTTTCTGTTTGGGCGCATCGTTGCCGAAAACGCCGATCGAACTGGGTGTAAATACCATGCAGTGTTTCTCGCGGGCGACTTCAAGGACATTGAACAGACCGCCCGTGCCGATTTTCCAGGCCAGCTGCGGCTCGGCTTCGGCCACGGCCGACAGCAGCGCCGCCAGATTGTATATCGTATCAATACGGTACCGCGACACGGTCGCTGCGATCTGCTCCTCATTTGTGATATTTACCATGGCGGAAGGCCCCGATGCGGCCAGATCGCCTTTCGGCTCCGCGCCGGGAATATAGCCTGCCACAATCTGGCCTCCCGAAAAGCGCCTTCTCAACTCCATTGTCAACTCCGAGCCAATCTGACCCGTCGAACCGATCACCAATACATTTTTCATATTTTCATTTCTCTTTCACCGGATCAACGTCCGGGAGTACAAAATTACGTATAATATTTTACATGCGTCGGGCCGGGCGCGCGAAATTGTCGGAAGCGGGATTCCGGGATACTGTATTTTCAGCCCGTCATCCGGTTCCGTCATTTTTGCCGTCCGAACGGCTCCAGCGTGTGCTGAAAGCCGTTTGCAGGGGTGCGCGGCGGTTTCGGCAGACGCCGAAGGGGATATTTGCCGGATTTCCCCCGTTATATGAAATAATGGCCGTAACTTTGCCGGAAAAATTTCATGAAAAAGGGGATTGCGCGGTTAAGGTGGAAAGAAGACCTGGGGGACAAGGTAAAGGTTGATTTCAGGGACGTTGACGACGATTTCATCCTGTCCGACCATATAAAAATCCTGCCGGCGTTTTCGTTTCCGTTCAGCATGGACGTTACGACCATTATGATCTGTATTCAAGGCACGGCACGCGGTAAAATCGGACTGAAATCGTATGAAACGCTGTCGCCGGGCGTCATTATACTGCTTGCGGGCGAAATACTGCAATATGAATCGGTGAGCGATGATTTCAAGGGACTTTTTATGGTGATGTCCGAACGGCTTGCGGACAGTCTTCTGCCGGATGTTCGCAACTGGATGGCCGTTACGTTTTCCATTCGCGAAAATCCTTTCCTCCCGCTGAACGGAGATGAACTGGACTTGCTGAAAAGTTATTATGAGATGCTGAAAAAGGTGGTTGTGATGACGGACAGCCTGCACCGGAAAGAGATTGTCCGGCTGTTTATGAAGGCGTTTTATTATTTTCTGAGTACGCAGCAGCAGAAAATATCTCCCAAACGGATACTTACCAAACGGGAAGAATCCGTCAGGCAGTTTATGGATCTCGTACAAAAACATTACCGGACAGAACGGAAAATCAGTTTTTATGCCTGCAAAATGTGCCGCACGCCCAAATATCTCTCTCAGACAGTCAAAACGTACACCGGCAGACCGGCAAACGAATGGATTGACCGGTATGTCATGATCGAAGCCAAAGCGCTCCTGAAATCGACGCAAATGACCGTCCAGCAGATAAGCGACGAACTCCATTTCGGCGACCAGTCGCTCTTCGGAAAATATTTCAAACATCTCGAAGGCGTGTCGCCGAAGGAATACCGCGAGGGGTAGGGGCGGTAAGGGCGGGTTTGAAACCCGCCCCTGCGCATTGCCGATTATTTTTTTTGGCGAAAAAACCGTACCTTTGCCTCCGTTTTTAAGAAAAAATAATTATGCCGACAACTAAACTGCAGAAGGTTCTTTTCGGACTGCTGATGTCTTTTATGATGGTTTTTGGGATGGAAGCCTACAATCATGTTATTGCCGCCAGTTCGTTTCATGTAAGGCTGTTGCTTGTCCCCTTCCTCGAACTGTGCGGACTGATGACGACCGTTATTGCGCTGGAAACGCTCGTGGCCGGAAGACTGGCCGGAAAACTGGCCTTCCGTTTTGTCAATCCGGCCACCGGCCGCCCGCTTGCCATTATCCTGGCGATACAGATTTCGACCGTCCTGCTGATGTGTCCGATGATGAGTTTTGTGGCAACGCTCGTTTTCAAGGACGGCCTGTCGGGCAATCTTTTGCAAATCTGGATGAAGACGGTTGCCCTGAATTTCCCGATGGCGCTGATCTGGCAAATAGCCGTAGCCGGTCCCGTGGTGAGATTTGCGGTACGCCGGATGGCAAAGTAGATTGACAGAAACATTCCCGCAAGAAAAATGAAAGATTTCGCAGCCATCGATTTTGAAACGGCCAACAGCTACCGCTCAAGTGTTTGCAGTGTTGGCATCGTCATTGTCCGCGGCGGACAAACGGTCGAAAAAATGTACCGTCTCATCCGTCCCGACCCCGAATGGTATTCTTTCCGGAACATACAGGTTCACGGATTGACCGCCAAAGACACGCGAAACGCGCCGGTCTTTCCCCGCGTTTGGGCGGAAATCGCGCCGAAAATCCTCGGATTGCCCTTGGTGGCGCACAATAGTCCTTTTGACGAAGGCTGTCTGCGAACGGTACACGGCGTGTATCAAATGGATTATCCCGAGTATGAATTTCACTGTACCTGCCGGGCTTCGCGACGCCTGTTCGGAAAGACGCTCCCCAACCACCAGTTGCAGACCGTAGCGGCGCACTGCGGCTACGATTTGCAGGCACATCACCACGCCCTGGCCGACGCGGAAGCCTGCGCAGCGATCGCGCTGAAAGTATTTGAATCCAGTTAAGAAAAACATTTCAGGGGGTGCATTTGGCGATGGCTTCGTTCCTCGCAAGGACGGTGTACGGCGCGCTTTCCTGCAATAACGTGCTGTCATACACCGTCATAGCGAACGCA
>JAIRXI010000345.1 GCA_031268395.1 Tannerella sp.
ATTGAAAAATTTAAATAACATGTAAATCAAGTTTAATTATGCAGTACTGGACTGAATTATACAAAGAAATAGCCGAAAGGATAACCGGCAAAATGCCCGAAATCGTATGGATCGACTTATGGCACGACCAGATAAGTTTTCTAACGGAAGAACTGCCGTTCGACACGCCGGCCGTATTCATCTCGTTTTCGACCGTCGCACTCGACGATCGCGGCGGCCTCGTGCAGGACTGCGACACGCAGATAGACATGTTTCTGTTCCATGAAACATTTTCCGACACCTACGCAACCTCCGGCAATCAGGACCGGGCGCTTGATTTCCTCAATACCCTGACACGCCTGCACGCAATCTTCCACGGCAAAAACGGAACCAATTACAGTGGCATGCGCCGCGTCGACATGCGCCGCGAAGAAAGCGGAGGCTCCGGGAACCTCTACCGCATATCATTCCAGTGCGTCGTAACAGACTATTCGGCGCAGGACATCTTCATCGAGACGGAAGACCCCGCCCGCGAACTTGAAGTGGAAAAGGACGGCGTCCCCGCCCGCACGGAAATGCCGCCCCTGTACGAAGCCGGTTAGAACCGTATCGAAAGCTGTCGGTCGGCCTCCCGTTCCCTGTCCTCCAGTTTCTTCAGTTCCGCTTTCGCATTGATGTCAAGATAAGCGCAAAACGTGCGCATCGAAATGAAATACACCTTTTCTATCTCGTTGTAAAATATCTCCTTTTGCGAATCGCCGCGCCGCTGGCCACGCAGAACAATATCCTGTATTTCGATGATTTTCAAGTATAAATTACGCCTGTTGTATGCCATGTCCGAAAATGTTTGTATTTTTGCCCCCGTCACGGCGCCCGTTACAAAATCTTCCGGGATTGGTAGCGGGCTTTTTTTTGCCCTTAACAATGCAGTCCCAGACCTCGCGGCCCGGGACTGCACGCCTCAACCTATTAAAATCAAAATATTATGATGAAAGAAAAAAAAGATAGTCGTATGTTATTCTAAATGGGACGCTATCGGGCTGATCAGTTCCCGAAGCGGAAATTATTCTTATTGCAACTCAAACACCTCCGCTTGTCACGCCCCTCTCTCTAATAGTTTTCCGCCGCAAAGATACACCGAAAAAGGCCCCGCGAACACGCCGCGAAGCCCTTAGTTATAAACAGAATATCAAAACCCCATATCCCCCCGGCCGTCGGACAGCATCGATTCCGGTCGAATAACATCGCCCCCATAATTATCAATGCAAAGAGTCCAGATACTTCCGGTACTCCAGTTCCGTTTTCGCCAGGTTAATCAGCGTATTAATACCCTGAAAAACCTCCTTCGCCTGCCCGATCGCCTCCGGATGCTCCTTCACCAGCCTGATCTGCTCAAGCACCATGTCGCGCAAATCCCGGACAATCGTCGGATTGACCGTCGATACCTGATTCAACCGCTCGTTGGCCAGCACGATCACCGTATTACTGATCGGACGGAACCGGTCAAGTTTGATCATCAGGTCACTCACATGAAACTCCAGCGTTTTCCCGCTGTTCAGGTATATCTCCACTTCGTCGCCATCATCGCCCGTACCGTCGCAATACCCAAGAATCACCACCTCTTCATTTTTGTAAAGGAAAGCCTTATTCACCATCTCCTTCAGTCTGTCTATTGCTCTCATCTTTTTTTATTTTATTAAGTTGTCGTTTCATCACCCCCTTCAGGTGAATTAAATCCCGTACATCTTCCGGGTACCGGGTATAAATAGAATTTTCATCCTTCATTTGCTCCGCCCGCGAAATCACATACAAATTCTCAATCACGCAGTTCCGCCGGTTCCCGTCCCGGAACTGAACATTATACCCCGCCGGTATGGGACCGTTATGCTGCTCCCACATCACCCGGTGTTTCGCCCGCCAGCCCCGAAGCCCCCCATACACTTTCATCTCAATGTAACCATCCGTGTTAACCCGCTCACTGCCGACCGGACAGTAATTCGCCGGCACATGCCCGGCGGCAAACCGTCCCTTTGCAGAACGTTCAATCATCGCGCCGGACATCCACCCCACCTGTTTTCTCCCCCTGTTTGCCGGCACATGCCCCTTTTTAAACCAGCTCCTCCGCATCGGATGATCCGCCCTCATCGCATATTCCCTGGCTATCCCCGCCAAAAAGCCGGCATCCTTTTTCAATCCGAGACGGTTCGCCATGCTACGAACAGAGCAAACCGGATGCCCCGTCGCCCTCGCAATATCCTCGCTCCTCATTGTCGCAAAATGCGTCCTGACAAACTCAACATCCCCGTCCGTAAAACGCCTGTGCGTACCCGTTCTTATCCCCAGCTTCTTACCCTTGCTCCTTATTGCCGCCAACGTCCTGCCCGGAAACAGCGCCACCAGTCGCCCCGGAGTCGATCCGGCATAGATATCCCTCAGCAACTCCTCATCTTCTTTTGTCCACGCTCTTCTCATCTCTTTTCGTATAAACATCATTCCAACAGTGACCTTATCAATCGTTTCCGGCTTGCAAAGTATCGCTTGCCATACTCTTCCTCGTGAAATTCCGCACGTGCCCCCGCGCTTTCACCGCGGCGCGCAGTGTACTTGACGGATATCAGGCTGCCAAAACATATCGTTTCTATTCTTTCAACCGTACATTCAAGGGGCTTATTCGAATCCATAACCCAAACCCTGTCGCCGATATTTAACTTTGTCCTTACAATCATCAGTCAACCAGTACAAACGGCACATCTTCCCATTCCTTCATGCGCCTTGTGCGCGCCGCCTTAGTCTCAAACTTCTCCAGCATGCTCCAGACGCCAAACGTCTTCGACTGCATGATGGCATAATTCGTCCGCC
>JAIRXI010000372.1 GCA_031268395.1 Tannerella sp.
CCGATCCGGTCGCCGTAGGTGTAGACATTGGATACACCCTGGAAAAAGGCCGCCAGGTCGAACTGCCGGTAAGCGAGATTCAGGCCGAAGGTGTAGGTAAATTTGGGAATCACACTCCCCCTGATCTGCCGGTCGTCTTCGGTCACTTTGCCGTCGCCGTTGGTATCGGCAAATTTCAGGTAGCCCGGTTTGGTCGCGGCGGTCTGTACCGGGCTGCTGTCAATCTCCGCCTGCGACTGGAAGATCCCCGTGGAGTGCAGCATGTAATAGGAGTCGATCGGATAGCCTTCTTTCAGAATGAACATCCCGTTAATAATAGTCTGTCCCTTCAGGTCGACAATTTTATTTTTCAGGTACGTCAGATTGCCGAAAAGCTCATACTTCAGTCCGTGAAACCGGTCCTTGAAATTCAGTCCAAGTTCGAAACCTTTATTATCTACCGTTCCAATGTTCCGTATCGGGCCGGTCAGGCTGCCGACCTGATCGGGAAGGGCTACTTCGCGCAGAATATCCGTCGTGCGCTTGTTGAAGAGTTCAAAGGAGAAGTCAAGCCTTCCGGAGAAAAGCGTCGCATCCAGGCCGACATTACTCATCGTTGTCGTTTCCCAGGTAATGTCCGGATCGTTATAGGCGGTCACGGCCGTACCGGAACTGACCGTTCCGTTGAACGGATAGTTCTGTCCCATCGTCATCAGGTCTACATAACGGAACAGGTCGATGCGTTCATTTCCCAGCTGCCCCCAGGAGACTCTCAGTTTGAGGTTGTCCATCCAGTTAATATCCTTCAGGAAGGCTTCTTCGCTCAGGCGCCAGCCGCCGGAGAAGGAGGGAAACAGACCCCAGCGGTTTCCCCGGGCAAAGCGCGACGAACCGTCGTAACGGAAATTGGCTTCCAGCAGATAACGATCCCTGAATCCGTAATTGGCGCGTCCGAACCAGGACATCAGGACGGACCTGCTCGAAGTACCTCCGACGGTGGGATTGTTCGAGCCGGCGTTCAATTCGTGTAACTCGTTTCCGAGATACCCTTCCCGCTGGGCATAAAAATTCGACGTGTAGAAATCTTCATAACTGTATCCCAGCAGGAGCTTGGCGTTGTGGCTTCCGTTGAACAGCCGTCCCCATTCCAGCGTGTTGAATGCCGTCCGGTCCAGGTCGTTGCGGTCGTCCTTGCGCGCATGGCGCGTGTTCACGCCATCGTAAACCACGCGCACGGGCGCTTCCGTCTTCACCTGATATTCATAAATATTCGGCGCAAAGCGGGTACGCATGTAGTCGTATTTCGACAGGCCGACGTGGAGGTTGTACACCATGTCGAACGGCAGCTTGTACTCCGCCGAAAGGTTGGCCAGTATCCGCTGTCCGGTATGCCTGTTCTCGCCTTCATCGGCCAGCGCGAGCGGATGGCGATAGATATTGTGTCCGGGGGTACGGATGAAGGTATCGGCATAGCGTCCGTCCCGGAGGCGGGTGGGATGGAAGGCCTGCGCCTTGTAAGTCATCTCCACCAGGTTGGGCACGCCCGCGGCAGGTTCATTGTACAGCTGGTAATGCCCGTGCAGGTTCAACCCGATTTTCAGGCGGCTGTTGATTTGCGCCGAAGTATTTACGCCCAGTGTATACTTGTTTGAATTGGTGCCGCGCAATACGCCCTCCTGCGAACCCTGACCCAGGGAAACGGAATAGCCGTACTTGTCGTCGCCACCCGAAAAGCGGAGGTTATGCTCCATGATGAAGGCGTTGTTATACATGATGTCCAGCCAGTTGTTCACGGGATAGACATACGGATCTTTTCCCATCCCCTCCTGATATTCGTCGATCAGGCTCTGTGGATAGTCGGGCACCAGTTTCCCTTCGTTCAGCTGCGCCTGATTTCTGGTTTTCATGAACAGCACCGGATCATACACAAAACGGGGAAGGTAAGTGGCCTGCTGGAAACCGAAATAGTTATTGTAGTCCACCGTAAAAGCGCCTTTCTTCCCGCTCTTGGTCTTTACGAGGATGACACCGTTGGCCGCCCTCGACCCGTAGATGGCCGCCGAAGCGGCATCCTTCAGCACGGAAATACTCTCAATGTCATTGGGATTGATCGCATCCAGCCGATATTCGATGCCGTCTACCAGAATCAGCGGATCGTTGTTGTTCAGCGTGCCCTGCCCCCTGACGCGGATGGTTGCCCCGTCGACGCCTGGCTGCGCCCCGGCCTGATTCACATACACGCCCTGTACGCCCTGCAGCGCCTGCGTCGCATTCGTGATCGGCCGGTTTTCCAGCCGTTTGGGATCCACCGTAGAGATGGCTCCGGTCAGGTTTACCTTCTTCTGCAAACCATATCCCACGACGACGATTTCCTCGATCATTTTGGTGTCTTCGGTCAGCACCACATCGATGACGCTCCGGTCGCCGACGGTGATTTCCTTTGTCGCAAAACCGATGAACGAAAAGGCCAGTACGGTATTCCCGTCCGGGACGAGGATGTCGTATTGCCCGTCCACGTCGCTGACAACGCCGGAAGCCGTCCCCCTGACTGCGACATTGACGCCCGGCAGGGGTTCGCCGGCCTCGTCCGTAACCACGCCCTTTATCTGCCTGCGCTCCTGCTGCTGCGGCGCGGCGGGCGGCCGGGCGATCAGGATGATTCGGCGACCGTCCATTTCGAAGGCGCAGTCCGGAAGGATACCGGCCAGCACGTCCCTCAGGTCCGTATCAGCCACATTTACGTCCACCATCCGTTCTACGTCCAGCGTCCGGTCGTTATAAAAGAAGGTGAACTCGCTCCGCCTTTCGATCTCTTTCAGCACTTCCTTGACGGAAGCGTTTTCCACCCTGAGCGTGATTTTGCTGTTCAGATCAAGGCTTTCGGCCGCAGCCGGTTTGAACAGCGCTGCGGCAAGCAACAGACACAAAAGGCTTGCTCTGCGTCTGTTCCCGGTTGTCAATATGTGGAATGACATGCCATTCCTGCTAAAAATATTCATACTTGCTTGTTTTTAATTGGACTTGTTTCCTTTGACGGAAAATAAAATGGATAATTCATGCCCGAAAAGCAATCTGTTCGGGCAATAAGGCATCCGCACAGGCGGGAAGGCAACTGCTTCCGCCGGCTTTTGCCGTATAATTTACATTGAGAGACATGCTCGATGCGACTGTTCTTCAAACAGGCTTCCGAAAACGCCGTACGGGCGTACGGAAACTTCGTATGAGCAGCTGAAAACTTCACGCGGTACATGCTGTTATTTGGGATAAATTGTCACGGCTCCGTTTGAGGCCGACCAGGTGACGGGTACGACCAGGCTCATGGCCTTCAGTATTTCCTGAATGTCTTCCATGCCGACGGTGAACGACAGCCGGGTCGTTTCGGCAAAGTCCGGCGGACAGGCTATTTCCATGCGGTACCAGCCTTCCAGACAGGGAATGATGTCCGACAGGAGGTCGTTGTCGAAGACCAGCCTGTCGCGTATCCAGCCGGCATGCATCCGGGCTTTCGTCCTGCGGATGCGGGGTTCCCCGCCGTCGGCCAGTTCCAGCATTTGATCCGGAAAGAGGACGATGTCTTCCCCGAATGCCGGCGATGTCACCTTGACGCTTCCCTCCAGTAAGACGACTTCCGTTTTGTGCTGACGGGAATATCCGGAAATGTCGAACGCCGTCCCCAGCGCTTCCACCGTCAAGTTGCCGGTCTGGACGACAAACGGCTGCATCCGGTTCCCGACTACTTCAAAATAGCCTTCGCCTTCCAGATGCACCCGCCGTTCCGGTCCGTCGAATGTTTCCGGACAGGTCAGCACACTTTCCGCATTCAGCCATACGACGCTGCCGTCCGGCAGGACAAATTTCCCCTTGCCGTTTTCGGCCGTAATCAACCGGTTCCGGACGGCCGGCTCCTTTTCCTCAACCGCAAACGGATGTACAGCAAACCAGTAATTTGTACACAGTAACACGAGAATCACGACGGCTGCCGCCACATGAAATCGGCGGATCGCCGGTCTTGATGGCCGTTTTTCCCTGCCGTCATACAATGCAGGGTCATTCCGCATCTGCTGCCGGATCCGGGTCAGCGCCCCGGCGGTTTCGGAATCGTCGCGGAGCGCAGCATCGCACGACAGCCACAAGTCCCGTATTTCGCGGTAATCCATGCGGTGAGCCTCCGATGCTTTCAGCCATTGCAGCAGCATCCGTTTTTCATCCGGTGAAATCGAGCCGTCCAGTTGCCGGATGATGATAATGTTCATATCAGTTGTTTGCTTTTTCATATTGCAATCCGTCTCTGTATGGTAATAGAAAAAAACAGCCCGTTACCCTACCTGTTCGGAAATATTTTTTTGAAATGCGACCGGCGGAGCCTGTCCGCGGTGTAGCCATTTTCCCTGTCATATCTGGAAGAGGGCCTGCCGGTAAAAAACGGCCCGTCATTGCGAGGTACGAAGCAATCGCCAAAGCGGGCACGGATTGCTTCGGGCTTCGGGCTTCGGCGGTT
>JAIRXI010000138.1 GCA_031268395.1 Tannerella sp.
CAGTTATTTTACGGGATCTTAAACAATTTTGCCCCCCCCCCCCGCAAAATTTGTTTAAGCGGAAAGGAGCGTTTTGGCGATGCCGTCCGGTGCGCGAAACCGCCTGTCGCGTGAAGGATCACGTCCGTTTTTCACGGCGCTGCGGGCTGTCCGGTTGCGGGAAAGATCCGTACATGCAAGCAACCCCTGTCCGGAGGCAGGGGAAACGGTCGGTGCGAGCGGGGCGTCGGCGCCGGCAGGCGAATGTCGATTGACGAAAATTTCCGGTATTGGCATCTTTTATCAAATTCAAACTTCGCAAAGATATGCGGAAAAAACATTCCCACACACAAATCCGGCGCAAATTATTTCTTAAATAAAACTAAACGCCGGAAAGTCAGGAGAAAAGCGACTGCCATTTCGGAAAAAACCCGACGGAACGGAGGCAGGGGCGGTGTCAAAAGCAGGCAGATAACGCGGATTGAAAGGGTCATCCGTGACGGAAAGTGAACGAATAAGAACGATGAACGATGAATGATGAACGATGAATGATGAACGATGAACGGGGTTTGCCCCGACGGGCAAACCGGGGACATTTCAACTTGTCGTGCGCCGTCATTGCGACTGCGAGGAACGAAGCAGGAAGCAATCCCTGCGTGTATCGGCGTCCCCTGCGTCCGAATCCAGTGGCATGCAGTTTTAATCCATAATAATCCCGAAATGTCCATTAGACGTTTCTCCTGTCGTGTCCGGAAGAGAAGACGGCCTGCCGGCAGCAAACGGAATATCCGCCCGTCAACCCGTCCCGGCCGGGACGGAATGTTGGTAGAAAAGGGAACACGGGGAACACCACCCGTCCCGGCCAGGGACGGAATGTGATCGGAACGGGCTGATTTTGCGTGGGGCAAGACAGCGGATGGACACAGCCCCGGCAGGTGTCCGCCGTGCCCCCTTTTTCGTTCACATTCCGTCCCGGCCGGGCCGGGTTATTCTGCTGCGTGCCGTTTTCTACCGACATTCCGTCCCGGCTGGGACGGGCCTCAGTGCGTTGCGGGCCGTTTTTTGCCGGCAGGGCCTCTTCCGGACACGACGGGAAGTGTGTAATGGACATTTTGGGATAATACATGCCTTTGCTTGAACAGAATCCCTTATCGGTAATTTCTTTGGCACCCTTTGCCTTGCGTTTGCCCGAACAGGTGATTACCGGCATGGAATCAGTAAGCATTATGCCTGTATCGCAATCAGGAGGCTGGCAGTATCTCTCAGTTGGTGACCGTCAGCTGCGAACCGCTTCCGACAACATTGTATCTTTTCAGATAGAAACGACTGACACCGTCGGGCGCTCCGGTTCCGAAGGCGATGTCGTATTTCGTCCCGCAGTCGGGACATACCGCGTAAATGGTATTTTCGTCCGGGGCAATCAGCACGTTGCGGCTCGCTTCATAGGGACAGGCCAAGTCAAAGGCCTGCATCGACCCCGTGACGGTGCGGACGACCAACACCCCGCCAAAACCTGCCCGCTCGAAGTTTGCATTGATGTTTTGCTGCGTGTAGATCTTGCAGCCCGGCGCGTTTTCTTCCCGAAGTTCCTTGTCTTTGGTCGTCAGGTCCAGTCTCAGGTAGACCGGGAAATTCCCGATCGGGTCTTCCATTTTTGTGCAGGATGCGCACAGCAGGAACAGCATAACAAGATACGGTCTCATGCCACTCTTCATTTCATAACCGGCCCAGCAGTTTTTTCTCCGCCCGGTCGACTCTTTCAAAGGGAAAGGCATCCAGGCGTTCCTGTTTCAGGCGTCTGATTCGGTCGTTACACAGATTCCCGATGCTCCCCTCGTGCGTGTGGCGGATGGCCGGGTCGGCGGTAAACGTCCCAGCTTCGATTTCCAGGCCCACCTGTCTGTAGGCTTCCCGAAAAGGCACGCCCGCCAGCGTCCGGCGGTTGACTTCTTCCACGCTGAAGAGCAGGGCATATTTCGCGTCGTCCAGGATATGTCCGTTTATTTTGACCTCGCACATCATTTGCGCGACCATGCGGAGGCAGTCCTTCAATTCGTCGAACGAGGGCAGAAACACTTCCTTGATGATTTGCAGGTCGCGGAAATATCCCGACGGCAGGTTGTTGGTGATCAGGGTGATTTGCTGCGGCAGTCCCTGGATTTTATTGCATCTGGCGCGCGTCAGTTCAAACACGTCCGGGTTTTTCTTGTGCGGCATGATACTGGAACCAGTCGTATAGCGGTCGGGCAGTTTGAGGAATCCGAAATTCTGGCTGCTGAACAGACATGCATCCATGGCCAGCCGGGAAAGTGTCGCCGCCACGGAGGCCAGGGCAAAGGCTGCCGTGCGTTCCATTTTCCCGCGTCCCATCTGCGCGTAGACTACATTATAATTTAATGAATCGAATCCGAGCAGCTCGGTTGTCATCGTCCGGTTCAGGGGGAAAGACGAACCATAGCCGGCCGCCGAACCCAGCGGATTGCGGTTGCATATTGCATAGGCAGCCTGCATCGTCAGCAGATCATCCGTCAGGCTTTCCGCAAAGGCGCCGAACCACAGGCCGAAGGACGACGGCATGGCGATTTGCAGGTGTGTGTAGCCGGGCAGAAGTGCTTCTCTGTAACGGTCGCTCTGCGCGATCAGCACGTCGAACAGGTCCGATACCAGCAGGACGACTTCCTGTAGCTGCGCCCGCGTAAAGAGTTTCAGGTCGAGCAGCACCTGGTCGTTCCGCGAACGTCCGCTGTGGATTTTCCTGCCCGTATCACCCAATTGCCGCGTCAGCATCAGTTCTACCTGGGAATGTACGTCTTCCACGCCTTCTTCGATAGCGAAAACGCCCTTTTCGGCCTGCGCATGGATCTCCTTCAGCGCCGCGAGGAGCGGCTGCAGTTCGTCGTGCGCAAGCAGTCCGACGGATTCGAGCATCGTGACATGCGCCATCGAGCCGAGCACGTCGTGTTTCGCCAGATAAAGATCCATTTCGCGGTCTTTTCCGACGGTGAAACGGTCGACCGACTGGTCGACCGGTATGTTTTTTTCCCAAAGTTTTTGAGCCATCGCCTGCATTTATTCGTAAGGCAGTGTTGCTATCAGGGAGGAAATCCGATCTACCGCTTCCTGCATCGGTTTGGATACCATCGGCTTAAGAAACGGGTTCAGATCGGCCCGCAGCGTCATTTTCATCTTCGTAAGCGTCTCGCCTTCCGGTTTCAACTGAATCCAGAGATGCAGGGGCAGCGGAGACTGGACGGTGCAAAACTTGATTGTACGGTTCGGTTCGCGGTCGACAATCCGAAATTCAATCCTGCCTACCCGGTCGATCTCGAAACTGCATCCGTCGCGGTCGAACGCAAAGTTGCGGAGGGCATCGCCGGGGATCCGGTCCCGGACGCGCTCCAGGTTCGACAGGTCGGAAAGCAGGGCAAAGACATTCCCGTCGCCGTAAGGAATGGTTTTTATTTCGCTGGTGAAATCAGTCATACGTGGATTTTATATGTTCAACATGTACGGTCTTCAAGCTTCCGGTTCCCAGTGGGCCGGGTCTTGCCGCCATTTCTGCAGAATGGATATCTCCGATTCGTCGATGTAGTGCGTCCGGACAGCCACTTCGATGACTGCATCATAATTCGACAGGGTCGTGAGGGTGACTTTCGCCTTTTTAAATGCCAGTTCGGAGACCGGGAACCCGTAAGTAAAGATGGCTAGCATCCCGACAACTTCGCATCCGAAATTGCGTACGGCATTCACGGCTTTCAGGCTGCTTCCGCCCGTCGAAACGAGGTCTTCGATAATCACCACTTTGGCATTGGGCTTCAGTTCGCCCTCAATCAGGTTTTCCAGCCCGTGATCTTTCGGAGACGAACGTATATAAACGAAGGGCATCCCCAGGAGGTCGGCTACCATCGCGCCCTGAGCGATGGCGCCTGTGGCCACGCCGGCGATGGCGTTGGCCTTTCCGTATTTTTCCATAATGATCCGCGCCAGTTCCAGTTTGATGAAATTGCGTATGCCCGGATAGGAAAGCGTCTTCCTGTTGTCGCAATAGATCGGAGACTTCCACCCCGACGCCCAGGTAAAAGGATTGGCCGGTTGCAGTTTAACCGCTTTTATTTTCAATAGCCTGTCTGCTACCAGGCGTTCCAATGTCCTCATCGATGTCATTTTATTTTATCGCGGCAAAAGTAAGGAATGTAGATGAAATACGCGCATGTTTTATATTATTTTGAATACATACCGGGGAAAACGGATCGGTTTTAAGAATAATTCATGGAGAAGGAGCCGTCATGCACCTGCCCGCCGGACCCGTTCCGTCCGTTCCGCCGGGTGAAACAGGCCGGTCATTCGGATTTTTATCGTATCTTTGCGCGTGTGCTTGTTGAACCACGTTAAAAACAAGAAAAAAAAATGAAACATTCGAATGCTGCGCTTGTCTGCTTTTCCGGTGGACAGGATTCTACAACTTGCCTGTTTTGGGCAAAAGAACGGTTTGCAAAGGTGGAAGCCCTTTGTTTTACCTACGGGCAGAAACATGTGCTCGAAGTCGAAGTTGCGCGAAAGATTGCGGACAGGGCGGGAGTGCATTTCCATCTGATGGACCTCTCCCTGCTGGCTCGCCTGTCGTCCAGTTCGCTCACGGATGCTTCCGTTGACATGGATATGGAAACGCCTGCCGGCAGCTACCCCAATACGTTTGTGCCGGGACGTAACCTGGTTTTTCTTGTCTTCGCCGCGATTCTGGCGCGGAGCAGGAATATCTTTCATCTGGTCACGGGCGTTTCGGAAGCCGATTTCAGCGGCTATCCCGATTGCAGGGATACCTTTGTCCGCTCGCTGAACGTGACGCTGAACCTCGCCATGGACGAACAGTTTGTCATCCATACGCCCCTGATGAACCGTGACAAGGCCGAAGTGTGGCAGCTGGCCGACGAACTGGACGTGTTTGAGCAGGTGCGTACGCAGACGCTGACCTGCTACAACGGAATCCCGGCAGACGGCTGTGGTCGCTGTCCGGCGTGCAGGCTGCGCCGCGAAGGCCTGGAACAGTATCTCCGCATCCGACAGCCGCAGCAAAAAAATTGAATATGGAACATAATAATAAGGATATGGAACGTTCGGAAGAAGGATTGACGGCGCTGGGGCGCAAGACGGAATATCGGGCGGCGTATGATCCGCAGGTGCTGGAAACCTTTGCCAATCGGCATCCGGACAACGATTATCGAGTACGCTTTTGCTGCCCTGAGTTCACGAGTCTGTGCCCGATTACCGGGCAGCCGGACTTTGCCGCCATACAGATCGACTACATCCCGGACCTCCGGATGGTCGAAAGCAAAAGCCTGAAACTGTATCTGTTCGGCTTTCGCAATCACGGCGCTTTCCATGAGGACTGCGTCAACCTGATTATGAAAGACCTGATACGGCTGATGGATCCCAAATACATCGAAGTGACCGGTGTCTTCACGCCGCGCGGTGGCATCAGCATCCATCCGTTTTGCTGTTACGGACGTCCCGGCACCAAATACGAATCCTGGGCCGAGCAGCGGCTGGTCCGTTATCCCGCATTTCATGAGTAGCCGCGGAGACAGGGCCAGACCCGACTTCCTTTTTGAAAGCAGCTGGGAAGTATGCAACAAGGTCGGGGGCATCTACACGGTACTCTCCTCCAAAGCGCGGACGTTGTATCAGCAGTATGGAGACCGCATGATTTTCATCGGCCCCGACCTCGGACGGCCCTGCCCCGATTTCGTTGCCGATCCGTCGCTTTTCCCCGAATGGACGGCGCACGTCAGGACACATGAAACGTTGCGCCTCAAGACGGGACGCTGGAACGTCGCCGGGAGGCCGCCCGTCGTCCTGGTTGACTTCAAACCCTGTTTCCCCGAACGGAACGCGCTGTTTTTCGAGATATGGGAAGCCTTCGGCGTGGATTCTTCCGTCGCATGTGACGACTACGACGAGTCGTGCATCTTCGCGTATGCTGCGGCGCTGACCGTGCAGAGTTTTTACCGCTTCCACCGCCTGGAAAACAGGCGGGTGATAGCCCACTTCGACGAATGGATGCTGGGGATGGGTCTGCTGTATCTCCGGAAACACCTGCCCGCCGTGGCCACCGTCTTCACAACCCATGCCACGACCGTCGGGCGTTCCATCGCCGGCAACGGCAAACCGCTCTACGGCTATATGGAAGGATACGACGGCGACCAGATGGCGCGGGAACTGCATGTCGAGGCCAAGCATGCCCTGGAGAAGCAGGCGGCGCACCGGGCCGACTGTTTCACGACAGTCAGCGACATTACCGCCCTGGAATGCACCCGCCTGCTGAACAGCGCGCCGGACACCGTCACGCCGAACGGCTTTGAACCGGACCTTGTCCCTTCGGGCAGGGCGTATGACGCCAGACGCAGCCGGGCGCGGGAGACCCTGCTCCGCGTGGCGGGAAAGCTGCTGGGCGCGCCGGTCGACCCGGATGCTTTTCTGGTTGCAACCAGCGGACGCTACGAGTACCGCAACAAGGGCATCGACGTATTTATCGACGCAATGAACCGCCTCCGCCTGTCGGACAGGCTGCGGCGCGAAACGCTGGCTTTCATCCTGGTGCCTGCCTGGACGTATGCGCCACGGGCAGACCTGCAGGCGGCGCTGGAACATGATTTCCCGCAGGCGACACCCATGCAGACGCCTTTCCTCACCCACTGGCTCCACCGGATGGCGGACGACCCCGTGATGAACTTTATTTTCCATGCAGGCTTTTCCAACCTCCCGTCCGACAGGCTGAAGATCTTCTTTGTCCCCTGCTATATGGACGGCGGCGACGGCATTTTCAACCTCCCCTACTACGACTTGTTGACCGGCATGGATGCTACCGTTTTCCCTTCCTACTACGAGCCGTGGGGATATACGCCGCTGGAGAGCATCGCTTTCGGTGTCCCGACGGTGACGACCGACCTGGCCGGATTCGGCGCGTGGGCGAAAAGCGTTATCGCCGCGGAGACGATGGATGAAGGGGTTGCCGTGGTTCGCCGCACGGACGACAACTATTTCGAAGTGACGGAAACCGTGGCCGGCGTGCTGCTCGCCCTGAGCCGGAAAGGGGAAGCGGAACGGGCTGCCGTCCGGAAAGCCTGCTTCGACCTGGCTTCCAAAGCCGGATGGAAATACTTCATTGCCCACTACGACGCGGCCTATGAACAGGCGCTCGCGAAGGCGACGGAAAGGAATAAAAATAACCTGTAAACAGAGAACCTATGGATTTTAAGGAACTGCTGAGGCCGGGATTCGCCGGGAAAGACGAAGAAGTGATGGCCTCTCTCCGCCGCTCGCCGTATCCCGTGCTGCTGTATGGCGCGGCGGCAGATGTGGGCGGACGGATCGTGAACAGACTGCAGGAAAACAGCCTGCACATTGCCGGGATAGTGCTGGACGGGGACTGTCCCACCGCCGCCATCGCCCTGCCCGCCCTGGCAGACGTGGAAGTCTGCACGCCGGAGGAGGCGGACAGACGCTTTGCGGCATACCACGTCATCGCCGGTTTTGTCGGGGGATATGGCCGAACGGATCGCATCGCGCAGAAATGCCGCAACGCCCGATCGGTGGAATACCTTTCCGAACTGTTCGGCATGGAGGTCATCACGCCGTCATTTGTCCTGGAGCACCGGGAACCGCTGGAAACCCTCTACGGCAGCCTCGGCGACGCCCTTTCAAAAGATTCGCTTGTCGCCTACCTGCTGGCCAAAACCCGTCAGGACATGTGTTATCTCCCGCCTTTTTTTGAGAGGACACAATACTTCCCGACCGGATTCTTCACCCTGACAGACCATGAGTCGTATTTCGACTGCGGCGCTTTCACGGGCGATACGGTCGCCGATTTCCTGACTGCTACCGGCGGCCGCTACCGCTACATCTGGGCGGCCGAACCCGACCCGTCCAGCTACCGGCAGCTGATGCGCTTTATCGCCGACCGGCAACTGACCGCCATCGAGGCAGTGAACCGGGGGATATACAGTTTTGCCGGCCGGCTCCCCTTCCATGCGGAAGGGAGCATGTTGTCGATGATTGCGGACGGCGCGTCGCAGACCGTCGACGTAGATACCGTCGACCGTATTGCAGCCGGCCGGCCGGTCTCCTATATCAAGATGGATGTGGAAGGCGCCGAACTGATGGCGCTGCACGGCGCCACACAGACGATCCTTGCACACCGGCCGCTGCTGGGCATCAGCATCTATCACAGGCAGCGCGACCTGATCGACATCCCTGCCTTCATCTGCTCCCTGGTGCCGGAATACCGGTTTTATTTCAGGGTTCACAAGAAACTGGCCATAGACACCGTCCTGTACGCAGTCGCGCCGCGGTGAGATTCGGAGGGAAGCGGACCGCGCTATTCGAAGCGGATCGTCCGCGCGGGATGTATTTTGGCAATCAGGCAGGAAGGGCCGAGCATCATCAGCATGGAAACGATCCCCGTCCCCAGGTTGATCAGCAGCCAGGCGGCAACGTTCAGGTCGACCGGCACGGTATCCAGATAGTAATTGACCGGGTCGAGCGTGACCACGTGGAAACGGGACTGTATGAAACAGACGGCCAGCCCGACCGCATTGCCCCACAACATGCCCCTGCCGATCAGGAAGGATGCGATGTAGAGAAACACCCTGCGAATGCTCCGGTCTTCCTGTCCCATCGCTTTCAGAACGCCGATCATCCGCGTGCGTTCCAGGATAATGATCAGCAGCCCCGAAATCATGGTAAACCCGGATACCGCCATCATCAGCGCCAGGATCACCACCACGTTGAGATCCAGCACGTCCAGCCAGTTAAAGATCATCGGGTTCAGTTCCTTGACGGAACGGACGTAAAAGGTGTTCCCCAAGCGGTCTTTCCGGTCTATCAGATGGAAATAGAGCGCTTCGGAGATCTCGTCGAGGCGGTCGTAATCGTCAACAAACAGTTCCAGGCCGCTGACGGCGTCACCTTCCCAGCCGTTCAACCGGATGACCTGCCTGATGTCGGCAAGGACATATAGCTTGTCGTAGTCGAGGTAGCCCGTGTCGTAGATGCCGCGGATATGCAGCTTGCGTGCGCGCATCTGTCCGGCGTCCTGCACAAAATAGGCTGCGAACGGATCGCCGCACTTCAGGCCCAGCATGTCGGCCAGGCTGCGGGACATCAGGACGTCCGTCGAAGGCTTGTCCGGGTCGACCGTAAACAGTTCGCCTTCCTTCAGGTGTTTGCGGAAAAACGATCCGTCGAAATGCTCGTCCACTCCCTTGAGCACAAAGCCCTGGCATTCAGTTTCGGTCTTGATCATGCCCGGCGCAAGGGCAAACCGCTCGACGTGGCGCACGCCCGGCCAGGCGAGCAGTTCGTCCGTCAGCGTGTCGTCGACCGCCACCGGGACGGTCTCGTAGGACGTATTGCTGTCGAAATTAGTGATCTGGATATGCGCACCGAATCCGATCACCTTGTTGCGGACTTCTCGCTTGAAACCGGTCACGATGGCCACGGAGAGGATCATCATGCACAGTCCCAGCGCAATGCCCGCCATGGCGATCCGAATGGCCGGGGGCGTTGCCCGCGATTCGCCCGCCGGCTTGCTGAAGTGCACTTTCCGTGCGATGAACAGTTCGAGATTCAACGGGTCAGCGGTCAGGAGATTCGACAGGCTGTTTTGTGCGTCCGGGATAGGCTTCCAGCGCTTTTTCGAGGATGACCAGCGCCACGGCCAGGTCTTCCTTTTTCAGGACATAGGCCAGGCGTACTTCGTTTTTCCCGTAGCCGGGCGAGGTATAGAAGCCGGAAGCCGGCGCCATCATGATGGTCTGTCCCTCGTAGCTAAATTCGCGCAGGCACCATGCACAGAACTCGTCCGCATCGTCCACCGGCAGCCGGACCACCGTGTAGAAGGCGCCCATCGGTATGGGCGAATAGCAGCCGTCGATGCGGTTCACGCCGTCGACCAGGAAGTTGCGCCGCTCCAGGTATTCATTGTACACCGAGAGCATGTACTCTTCCGGCGTGTCGAGCGACGCCTCGGCAACCAGCTGTCCGAGCAGGGGCGGACTTAGCCGTGCCTGGCACCACTTCATCACGTTGTCCCTCACCTGGCGGTTCTTGGCGATCAGCGCCCCGATACGGATGCCGCACTCGCTGTAGCGTTTGGAAACGGAATCGACCAGCACGACATTGTTTTCGATCCCTTCCAGGTGGAAGGCGGAAATATACGGCGCGCCCGTATAGCAAAATTCGCGGTAGACCTCGTCCGAGAAAAGGAACAGGTCGTATTTCTTCACAATGTCGCGCAGCCGGTTCATCTCCTTCTGCGTATACAGGTAGCCTGTCGGGTTGTTCGGGTTGCATATCATGATGCCCTTCGTCCGTTCCGTGATCAGCGTTTCAAACTCATCCATCGAGGGCAGCTTGAAGCCGTCGTTGATGGACGAGGGGATGGTCCTGATCCGGGCGCCGGCCGAGACGGCAAACGCCATGTAGTTGGCATAGGCCGGTTCGGGGATAATAATTTCGTCGCCCGGGTCGAGGCAGGCCATGAACGAAAAGGATACCGCTTCCGAGCCGCCGGTAGTGATGATAATGTCGTCCGCATCGACCAGAATCCCGAACTTGCGGTAATACGTCACCAGCTTTTCGCGGAAGGAAAGGATCCCTTCACTGGGCGAATACTCCAGCACCGTCCGGTCGAGGCAGCGTATCGCTTCCAGCCCGACTTTCGGCGTCGGCAGATCCGGCTGTCCGATGTTCAGGTGGTAGACTTTGATTCCTTTTGCTTTCGCCCGGTTGGCCAGCGGCACAAGTTTGCGGATGGGGGAAGCAGGCATGTCGATTCCCCGTTTTGAAATGGTTGGCATTCTATACTGTTCTAATAGATTGATAAAAACAGCGCAAAAGTAGCGTTTATCAAAATACTGCGCAAATATTTCCGGTTCAAAGATGCTAACGGGTCTGTCCGCAGACCGGCACGTGCCTTTCGGC
>JAIRXI010000164.1 GCA_031268395.1 Tannerella sp.
GATTGTTATCTCCTTATTGAGATAAATTGAAATTATAACAGCTAATTGATATAGATATGAGATGTAAATTTACTTTTTTAGGACTTTCCCTGGCGCTTTGGCTGGGAAGTAATGGTATGGCTTGGGGACAAGTGGAGGGAGAAGCCTATGTTGATACCGGTGGACCAATGTCCCTGGGGGATAATGATAGGAGTTATACTATTAAATATGGCATTTTTTATCCTGACAACAATTTTGGGCCAGGTGAAACAGGTACTATTCATCCCTTGCTTTCCAATGATCCAAATGCCGGGTTTTGGAGTTATAATGGAACAAATTATACGCGTAATCCTTTTATTAAAGATAATGGTGTTATTACAGTAGGAGGAACTCCAAATACCGTGTTGTATGTGACAAATGTAAGTTCATTAACCTACTTCTGTAATGGATGTAATCCTTCGCCACCTGTACATTCGATTACAGTGAGTGCCCCGTCTAAACCCATAGTTCCCGACGGTACAGGCAGGCTTGATGTTAGCGCATCTACTGGCCCTTTTGTCTGGTCTTATCCAACAGAGATCAGAGTTAATGCAGATACGGTAAATAGCAAAACGTCTGACAATCCGTGGCTGTTACAGCAATTCTATTTCATGCCGAATTCGTGGTATTATAACCTATATAATATAATTGGTGCTGGAACATCGTCCGACCATGATTATTACCAATTATGTGCTGTATCAGGTGGTGACTATAATTCGAGTGGCCAGCCGGTAACTCCAGGAACAGGTACTCATAATTACTTCTCTGGCTCTTGCAATCATACAGGAATCAATTACAGTGTAACTAACACGAAAGGCGGTGAGGTTCCTGCTATAATCACACTGGTTGCAGGTTCTGATGTGCGTTTGGACGGTGTACATAATAATAAGAGCATAGGCTTTGATAACCTCCTTACAACAAGTTCAACCGATGCACGTCTTAACTTGCCGGCCACTCATTATACGTTGATGAATGACTCCAACGTGCAGCTTAATTCTGTAAAGCTTACCGTTACGCATCTTGATCCATTGGGAACTGATGCCGTATTTGGCATTAACGCGCAGATAGATACAGCTATTTCTACGAACACTGTGAACGGCGGTACAATCCTGATCGGAGGGAAAACGAATAATACATCTCAAGGATATATTACTGTTACGGCTCCGACTTCGGGAACCATAAGAGCCGGCAATCCGAAAACCTTTGCCGCGTCAACAGTTGACGGCAGTAAGGAAAGTTATTTGGGGTACAAACTGCCGTTATGGGGTACGGGCAATCTGGGTAATTATGGCGACAGTATCATGAACCTTACGAATGTACATCTTCCCACGTCGTTAGCAGGTGGCGGCGTACAGATATATAATCATTCCAAGAATCCTTTCCCGTTAAATTTCAATGAAACTTATTCACCCGCCGTCGACGGTGCAGGGAATTTGCTGATCGAAAGTTATGGCCAGCTGAACTTGAACGAAAATTTCAGATCTACAAGCTCTGCGGGAGGAAATATCACCATGAATGGCGGCACAGTCAACATACAAAGCAGTAATTCCAGTCCGTCACATTCGTATTCGGGAAGCGGCGCAGGAAATTACGGCATTTTTGCGTTCGCCAATTCGACTGCCGGTTGGAGCCCTTTGTATACTCCCAATCCGTTACTTTGCGGTAAGGAAGCGACCTATTATACGTGGACAAATCCGGAAAATCAAACCGACCGCAATTATACGTATGGCAATGACATTGAAAACTGGGGATTTGGCGGTTTGGGCAATATTGTCGTGCAGACTGGGCAGACGGTAAACGTTTCCCATACGGGCGCCGGTTCGCTTCGCTGGGAAGCAACAAACAATATCGAAACAGCCGCTAACGCAAACATTACTTTTACGCACAGCGGCGCAGGCAAGATCAACTGGCAGGCGAAGAACGAGATCCTGGCCGGCGGAAATATTACATTTATCCGGTCGGGTACCGGCAATGCCTTCTGGCAGGCGGAGGATGGTAATATTGTTACACTCCCCTCGACCTCGACAAAGGTATCCTTTAATATTGACGGTAGTGGAGATACGGTGGCATGGCAGGCAGGAAAATCCATCAGGACGGAAAATGAAATCGAATTCACGATCCCGAACACCAGTACAACGAGTACCGTTGCCTGGCAAGCCGGCGACAGTATCCGGACAAACTATAAAACCACTTTTAGCAATTCGGCGAATGCAAACATTCTTTGGTATGCAAAGAATCATATCTATACAAGCGGAGGAGAAAGCGGCGGGACAAGTTCGGGCGACGGTGTAACCTTTACGCAGGAAGAAGCATCGGGCAAAACGCTGTGGTGGGCAGAAAAAGGAAATATCCAAACCACCAATGCGATTTTCTTTGATTATTCCACTGCCAAAAGTCTTGCCTGGTGGGCCGGCGACAGTCTCGTCCTGGGACTGGCAAATGCATCCGCTCCGACTGATAATCCGGTATGGATTAACTATGGATCAAACGACACGATCGAATGGCATGCAAATGCAGGAGCCATCCAGACCAATTCGCAGGTGGACATCATCCGTTCCAATACCGGCGCCGGAAGAACGTTTATCCATGCCGGCTGTGCAACATTCAACACGAACAACAATATCGACTTCGAGAATGTGTACAACTATACGGCGTCGGGCGGAAGCGGCGATTCCGTGATCCTGTATGCCGAGAATGATATACTGTCGAATCAGGTCTGTGACAATAACCGTCCCGCGCCGGTCACCTTTATGGCTGCCGACAACAATACGAAGACGTCGACACGCTGGGAAGCCGAGCGCAATATCAACACTAAAGGCCGCGTCGACTTCCTGTATGGCAACGCTGCGGAGATGGGTTCCCTGACCTGGCTGTCGAGAGGCGGCTATATCCAGACGGAACGCCCGGTCAATATCTACTACGGCAGCGACAGCCTTATTTCCCTGCGGGCGGAAAACATGTTCAAAGACCAGCCAAATCCGCAGGCCGTACCGAATATAACGGAGCGCAGAGGAAATATCCACACGTTTGATTCTGTCAATATTGTCCGCAGTAATACCGGCACGAGCGGACTGACCGAAATCCTGGCCGAAAATCATATCTGGACGGCGATGGTGAATTACGAAGACTTGCGCTCAAGCGGCGACAGCCTGAACATTATTTCCCATTATGGCGACATTTACCTGGGACACAATGACGGGACAGTAGCGAATGGTACCCTGTATCCACCGTATGTACCGGGGGTACTGATGCAGACCAATCCGTCGGGAACCTGTCAGTTTCCGACGGCAAGTCCCATTTCGTACGACCGGAACAGGTTTACGTACAAAGTGAATGGCGGCAATCAAAACGGTCAGTTGAATATCCTGGCCGGTTTTGAAGATATCAGTTCCACGGATTATTCGGCCGGCGGCAACATCTACTTTACGCACAAGGATCTGCAACTGGCGCCGGGCAGCAAGCATGATACGAAAATCGCGATCCCGTTCACCAACTGGTATATGTGCGGAGTCGGGGGAGACCACGGCTCGCAGGCCTATTACGAAAAAGCCGGCATTATCGGCGGCGTGGGCCGGTGCGCCATCACCACCCCTCAGCCGGATCCCGACAACACCCTCTGCACGGATACGGGCCTGATCTATCACGGCTTCGACGGCGAGTTGCTGGTCGACGCCGGCACGCGCGGCAATATCATTATCAACAACGGCTCCTACCTGTCGTTCCAGTCGGGCAACGGCAACGCGCGGTTCCTGAGCCGCTGGGGCGATATCGACATGCGCTATCCGTTTAACGCGGATTCGATGCGTGGCGGTTTACTCTTCCTGGCCAGCAGCGAACTGCCGAACAAGCGGGATTACAACTGCGGCTGCCCGGAATGGCGGAACAATGTCTATCTTCAGGACTTCCGGTATACGGCACGCGCACAGGGCGGTGGCAGCGTCTACGTGGGCGCCGACAACAACATCAAGTTGCAGTATGGCGGCCTGGGGAACATCGGCACGGACAGGGATCCGTTTATAAGTGAAGACAAAGGTTATCCGTGCGGCGCAACGTTCCACTGCGACGCCGACACCTCCGTCAACCGCGCCCGTCCGCTGATACTGAATTTCAGAGACGACCCGAATGGCGGATCCGTCATGCGCGGCGGCTTTGCAGCCGTGGCCTCCGACCTGATCGACGTCTATAAGGACATGATCTATACCGGCGGTCAGGGTACGGGGATGCAGCCCGTGCCGGGCTACACCACGCTTCAGGACGAGCCGGTGGCGGGCAGCGGCCTGTACATCAAAACCCGCGGCGACAAGAAGAACTGGACCATGACGGACTTTGCCGTCAACAACGATCCCAGCCCGACGATGGGCGCCGCCTGCTTCGACGACGCCTGCGCGAACAGTTACCTGCACAACACGGCGCGCGTGACCTTCCATTCCGACGCGCGCGTCTACACCGAAGGCCAGTCGTCGCAGATCACCTCGCCGGTACTGGAGACCTACGGTCCGCTGGATCTGAACACGTCGCAGAACGCCTCGGCCCGGACGCGCATCACGATCCGCACGGACAGCCTGATCTGTCACGACAGCCTGATTGTCGACGGGCCGCACACGGCGTTCACGCCCTGGAGCCGCCTCTACCGCAACGTGCCGGTGGTCAAGCTGGGTCACCACCGCTTCACCCCTCCGGCTGCACAGCCGGGCACCGCCGGCAGCGAGTGCGCCACCTGCTATGCAAGCGAAAGGGATCCGCAGCGCCGTGGCGCCTCCACGCCGCTGGACACGATCCACATCACTTACCGCAACGGCGCCTCGATCCCCCGCCTGCACTCGCTGGTGGCCGATCATGCCGCCATTTCGTTTCTGACGGACTCTTTCGACCACCAGCTGGGCAATCCGACCCTGGACGCGAAAATCTTTGCGGACACCTTCAAGGTGCGCAATCATGTGGAACTGATCCGCAAGGCCGAAAGGCAGGGCAGCTATACGCACAACTCCCATTTCGAGCTGGTCTCCGAAGCGCAGATGTCGTCCAAGGACTATGCCGGGATCTATACGCGCCACCTGCACATGGAGCCGGTCGGTCCGTCGTGTTCGACCTTCGGGTACAGCCAGCTCTGGCTGATCGACCCCACGCTGAACGTGATCACCACGTCGCAGTTCGGCGGCTTCGGCTGGCTGCACAATGACGTGTATGTCGAGATCGACGGTGTGGTAGCCCCCGGTTACGCATCGCTGGAACGGAAGGGTAACTGCTACGAACAGCACGCCGGCATCCTGCGGGTACAGGACATGCGGATGGACAAGGGCGCAAAGCTGAAAATCTCGATCGGCGACACGCCCAACTCCGGCGCGTTCACCGAAAGCTACCGCTGCTCGAACGGCACGCGCTATAACCTGGGCGAATATGCCGACTTCCTCGACGTGGATTCGCTCACGCTCCGCGACCGGGTCTTTATCGACATCGTCGTCCGTCCGGAAGGGCTGAACCTGGCCCGCGGCGAAACGCGGTGCTATCCGATCCTGCACTACAACTCGATCGGCGAGGAAAACCTGAAGCACCTGACGCTGAGCAAGACTTATCTCTCGCCCGAAGATCATCCGAGCCTCGACGGCCGCTATTACCTGCGGTTCGAGTATGACGAGGAATGTCATGTAGTCAGCGTGTGTATCCAGCCGGTAGTCGGCCCGATCATCAACCGCAGGGTAGAGATCCCGTCCGTGGCGGGAGTCACCTCGACGCCTCCGGCCGGGGTCCATTTCGTGGCGTCGCACACGAGTTTCCCGTTCTCGCTGAAGTTCGAGGGCACGCCGCTGGCGGTCCGTACAGGGCGGATCGTAGAGGGCGAACCGGAACCGCAGCTGAAAGGTCACCTGAACGACGATAACGAGTATGAATATGTGGTGCGCGACGTGCGGGAAGACGTGTACCTGGAAATCGGCCCGGACGCGGCAGTGGCATCCCGCGTCCCGACAGACGGTACGGAGGTCTGGTCCTACAACTCCACCCTGTACATCAAAGTGGAGAAGGAAAATACGGCCCGTATCTATTCGATTGCCGGCCACCTGGTCCGACAGCTTGACATAAAGGAAGGCACTACGTCCGTCCCGCTGCCGCAAGGTGTATATATCGTCGCCCTGCAGGACGGGATAAGGTATAAGGCCGTGATCAAGTAAGCCTGCGCGACGCTTCTGCGAACCCGGCCATGCAAGGAGAAAGGGCGAAGACGGATCTGTCTTCGCCCTTTTCTGGATGTGCCGACATGTTCATTTAACTATGAACGATGAACGATGTCCATTGAACGATGAATGATGAACGATGAACGATGAACGGGGGTTGCCCGTCAGGGCATTCCTATCCATAGCATACGAATATCTCCCTGCAGGATGGAACTCCGTACGGAGTTCCATCCTGCGGGGAGATATT
>JAIRXI010000253.1 GCA_031268395.1 Tannerella sp.
GGCGATTGCTTCACTGCGTTCGCAATGACGGCACACGGCGCGCTGTCCTGCAATATCGGGTAGAGGTATGAAAAACGACATTTTGAAATGCACCCGGTTTGCCCGTCAGGGCATTCATATCCATAGCATACGAATATCTCCCTGCAAGATGCTACTCCGTATGGAGTTCAACAGCCGGTTTGATCGCTTTTTCTATTGACATGAGTGCCCTGACGGGCAAACCCCGTTCATCGTTTATCGTTCATCGTTCATCGTTAAATAAGCGGGCGCATCCTCAAAGCAAAGATGCGCCCTTTATTTAAATCGCTTCCAGGAACCTGATCAGCGCCTGACGGTCGGCTTTCGTCATGGAACGGAATTTCTCCTTGACATCCCGAGCTTCTCCGCCGTGCCAGAGGATGGCCTCCTCACTGCTGCGGGCACGCAGGTCGTGCAGCATGTCGGAGTGTCCGGAAGTGACGGGCAGCAGACCGCGTCCCCACAGGGGCGTGGTGCGGCATATACGGGCGCGTCCCGGCTCCTTCATGTCCAGGTCGTGACGCAGCAGGTCGGTGTAGGGATAGATTTTCTGATTCGATAGGGCGGGCAACGGTGTATAGCTGGCGCGGGTTGTCCACGAGGGACGGTGGCAGGCTGTGCAGCCGGTCTCGTAAAAGAGGTCGTGACCGCGCTGTACGGTCTCGTCGTCGAGGTTGCGCGCGGCCGGCACGGCTATGCCGCGGTGCCAGACCATGAAAGCGTCGAAATCTTCCGCCGTCATTTCCGGTTCCAGCTGGGTGGACATCAGGTCTGCCTTGATTTCTTCCGCCGTCTTTCCCAGCGCCGCCTGTACATCGGCATCGGCAGACATGATACGGGCATATTCTTCGGTGATGTAGTGATAGCGCCGGTCGGGCCGCGTCACGTTGGTGATGTTCCAGAGGGCATTTGCGCCCGGCCCGTTGTCCAGCGTCGCACGGGTACAGAGATAGGTGAACCGTCCGGGATGCTTGCCGGGGAAGTAGGGGTTCAGGCCGGTCTCGTCAATGTCGGCGCCGATGATGCCCGGGCAGTACCCGCGTTTCTGCTCTTCGTCATACTGTGCCCGCAAGTCTTCGTCGGAAATGGCATCGAGCAGCCCGACGCCGTAGATGCCGATGGTGGCTTCGATGGAAGCGGCATGGCTGCTCATGTCGAAGTCGGGAAAGAGGATGGCGCTCTGCTCAATCCCGACGGTCGGGTAGATGAGCGTGCCGGCATAGCTGTAGCCGTCGCTGTAGGGCGTGCCGTCTTCGTACCTGTTGCCGTGTTCGTCGACATATTCGTTCCAGGTCAGGTGGATGCCCGATTCGTCGATGGGCGGTTTGAAGGGGGCGACGGCGCGTGTCTGGGTCATGCCGGTGAAATATTTCGAAGCCAGCGCCAGCGTGGGCGATGCCGGGTCGTAGATCATCAGCAGGTAGCTGTTGCGGCTGTCGCCGGTGTCGAACTTGTCGACGCGCTTGCCGTGTCCGCCGTAGCTGGGATGGCAGGCGATGCAGGACTTGCGGATGTATACGGGGCCAAGGCCGGAATAACCCGTCTCGCCGGCCGAGACAAAGCTCTTGATGGCCAACTCTTCGCCGCGCATAAACTGGCGGTAGAGCACGGGGTCGTCGTTGATGGCCTGTACCGGTTGCCTGTAGGCGCGTGCAGAGGCGTTGAAGACGGTGGCGTTCCTGCCGCCTGCATACCATTCCTCACCATATTCGCCGTTGTCCGGCGGTACCGGCTTTAAACCCGGCTCGTCCGAGCAGGCTGCCGCCATCATAAGCAGCAGCGTTGCTCCGGTCAGTAATTTGAATCTTTTCATACCTTTTTAAAATTGAATTGACGGGAAAGGGCAGACTTCAACATGTCTGCCCCCGCCCGATGTTATTGCTTGCCGTAAACGCACTGAACGGATGCAGGATGGATCATTTCAGGCAAAGAGATGCGTGAACCTGCATATACCCGCGGTGCGTGACTGTCATATTTTTTTTTGCCGACCGCGTTATTATTCGACGATCTCCGGGACACGGTCGAAGAGGTCCTGAAGCCTGATGCACGCCGTGACTGCCTCATCGACCTGCGATGCGTTAATCTGGTCGCGCACGACTTCGTAGAACGACTTCCCGCCCGTTCCGATAGCGGCAATCTTCGCCAGACAGTCGTCTATCCCGGCCTTGATGTCGCGGTCGAGGTCGGCATTCACCGTGGCGATATACGAACTCAGGCTGGCGGCTTTGCGCGAATTGTCGTCCATGCCGCCGAGGTATGCGTTCTTGATGCTGCGGATGTTGTTCTGGTAGTCATCCAGCGAGTGCCAGCTATACCACGATTCCACATCTTCCGTCCGCCGGTTTTCGTACGGCTCGGCAATCTTGGTGGCGCCCACTTCGCCTGCGATTTCGGCTGCGCCGACGGCGATTTCGCTCAACGCATCACCCCATGAAGCGTAGTTGCCGCCTGTCTCCTGCGGGGACAATTTTTTGGCAAACTCCCTGTAGCTGGAATTGGCGTCCAGATGTGCCCTTATGTCGGGATTTTCGCCGAAAACGGCGCGCATCTCCGTCGTTACCGCATTTTCGCCTGCCCAGGCTACGTAGGCCAGCACGCAATCCCAGACCAGCGCGTCGGTAGCGGCGGTGAGGTATTTCAGTTCTGCCTCCGACAGGTCGCTCACCGGACGTGGCTGCCCTTCGCGATAGAGGAGGTATTCGGTGACGTGGAAGCCGATCACCTCGGCATCCAGTTCGGCCCAGGCTTTCTCGCCGGTGAGGTCGGCCGCTTCCCGGTCCAGCGTCTCCAGTATCTGATCCAGTTCCAGCGGCCAGGAATCGATGTGCGCATCAATATCCAGCGCCTGTTCGCCCACAGGTCCGAACAGGAAGGCTTCGCTGATTTCCCAGGCTATGCGCGCCTTCATCCATGCGTCCGAAGCGGCTATCATATTCGCGTCCGAAGGATCGCTTTTCAGCGCCGCGTTGGCAGCGCGCATTTCGAGCGCGGCTTCGGCCAGCGACCGGTATGTGGGAATAACGGTCGATTCGATATAGGAATCGAGAATGGAGCGATACAGTTCGTCGTTGTTCGTTTCGCCGCCGTCTTCACCGCTTTTGTCCTTCTCGCACGAGGACATGCCGGCAACCAGCAGAAAGGTTGCCATAGCTAACATAATGTTTCGAAATAATTTCTTCATACTTGTTTATTCTATTGAGTTGTTAATATTGTCTTGTTAAAGGAAAAGCCCGGAATAGGCAATGCCCAGCGAAAGAGTGGGCTCGTTGTTGTACGGCGCCCTGTACTGCCGGAAGCTGTATTCGGCCTTGATAACTATGTCGCGCAGCGGAAAACAGTTCAACCCGGCGCTGTAAATCCGTTTCTCGCACCATTTTTTCGGCATGATGCTTGATACGGTTCTGTACATCGAATTGTAGTAGCCGCAGTGTCCGTATAGATATAATTTATGCTCCCGATACTTGCGATCGGGGAAAAACGACATCAGGTCATATCCCGCCTCCACATACCAGCTCAGCACGTCCGAAGCGACGTCCGTCCGCGCCGACGGGCTTTTGGAGGGCATCTTTTTGTTGACACGCGAAATGGTGTAGGAATCGCCCAGATGGCCGTAGAGGGCATTGGCGCGCAGGAGGATGTGATGGTTGTCATACACCGCATCCAGCGCGCCAACGGTTACGGAACCGTTGACGGGCGAACCGTTATAGGTATAGCGATCGGGTTTCAGACTGTTCCTCGCGCTGAATCCGAAATAGCCGCTCAGTCCCGCGCGCAGGCCTTTTACGGAATAGTTGTCTATGCGGAAAGCGCCTGCATAACGATTGGCAATGGAAAATTCGTAGGGGGATGTCGAACCGCCCTGAATCCAGCCGGCATCGCTGAACCGTTCGGCGTCCAGGCCGGCAATGAACTGCGCCTCATAACGCCAGGCCTTCGTCCGCCCCCAGAAACTGATGCCCGTTTCGTGCCACGTACTGGGGAGGATGGCTGTCTCTTCTTCCGGACGGAGAACGGAGAAAAACTCCGTGGGCATGTGATGCTGATTTGTCAGGCCGACGGGAATAATGATATGCCCCATGCGCAAGTTGGCCGCAGGCGAGAAACTCTTTTCTATCCAGAACTGTTCCAGGGCGACTTCTCCGCCTTTTTCGATTTCGGTTTCGTATTCGCCGGCCTCGGTAGTCTCAATTTCGTAGGTCGAACCGGTACCGCCGTGTTCAAACTCTACTTCGGTGGATATTTTCCATCCGTGACCGAAATCATAACTGAAATAAAAAACGACGTGAGGGAGGTCGAAACGGCCGTGAGTGGCATTTCTATTGGTCTCCGGATACCAGTAACGCGCCGGACTGTCACTGTAAAACATGCGCTGAGCTACTGCCTCTCCGTAACCGCCCAACTGTAGACGGGGTGATACCGGAATTGCTGCCGCCACGCCTGTTTCTACCGTCGCTACGGAATCAGTACCCGGTAATCTGCCTTCGCTACCTTCGCGGGCCGAAAGCCCCATACATATACAAATCAATCCTGTCCCGACAGACAGTACCTGTCTTTTTTTCATATCCTGAACTTATCCAATTTTGCCTTACAAGCAAGCCTTTTCTGGCGGACAAAGGTAGGCGTATCAAACGCCGGATGCAATCGCTATCTATAATTATTTTCAATGACGGGAATACCTATTTATCGGTATCAGGGTAAGACAGGCGGATGGACACAGCCCCGGCAGGTGTCCGCCGTGCTTTTTCGTTCACATTCCGTCCCGGCTGGGACGGGCCTTCATGAACGATGAACGATGAACGATGAACGGGGTTTGCCCGTCAGGGCATTCATATCAATAGCATATGAATATCTCCCCGCAGGATGGAACTCCATACGGAGTTCAACAGCAGGTTTACTCGCTTTTTCTATGGATATGAATGCCCTGACGGGCAAACCCCGTTCATCGTTCATCATTCATCGTTAATAAGAGGTCGTGTCTAATGGACATGTTGGGTTTATGGCAGCCACACAGCAAACCTTCGTTTCGGGCAGACAACCTCATTTCCACCTCCTTTTAATAACAAAACAACCTCAGTAGCAAGCAGGCAGCAGATATTACGGGCGGACCTCATTACCTCCTTATCCCGTACGGCTACAAGGAATAAGGCAATGAGGTTTTGCCGGAGGGTTCATGCCTGCTTGCTACTGAGGTTGTTTTGTCATAAAATCAGGTGGAAGCGATACGGCCCCGAGCAGACAGTTCAACTTCCGCTACCGGGAATAAGTCATATTATTTTCCCCCATGGCGGAAATCTTGCTACCTTTGTCTGAAATTAAAAAACGAAAGGCATGTACAAAGCTTTGCATCAATTGGGGGAATACACCTTGCTGATGGCTAAAACATTCTCCATCCCCACGCGGTGGAGCATGTTCTTCAAACAGCTGGTGCGCGAGATTTACAAGCTGGGGGTGGATTCCATCTGGATCGTCGTGATCATCTCCCTGTTTATCGGGACGGTGATCGCGCTTCAAATCTCGCTGAACGTCACCTCGCCGCTGATTCCCAAATTCACGATCGGCTATACAACGCGCGAAATCATCCTGTTGGAGTTTTCCTCCTCTATCATGTGCCTGATCCTGTCCGGCAAAGTGGGCAGCAATATCGCGTCCGAAATCGGCACCATGCGAGTCACCGAGCAGATCGACGCGATGGAAATCATGGGCATAAATCCGGCCAATTTCCTGATACTTCCGAAGATTGTGGGGCTGATGCTGTTCATTCCCGTGCTGGTGTTTTTCAGCATGACGACCGGCATCCTCGGCGGCATCTTCGCCAGCTATTTCGGGAACGGCATGACGCCTTCGTCTTTTGAATTTGGCATGCAGTATTACTTCAACGGGTTTTACATCATCTACTCCGTCGTCAAGTCGGTCGTCTATGCCTTCCTGATTGCCTCCATCGCCTCCTATTTCGGCTATAACGTCAGGGGCGGTTCGCTGGAAGTCGGAAAGGCCAGCACAAACGCGGTTGTTACCAGCAGTGTGATGATTCTGATGGCCGACGTTATTCTCACTCACATCATGCTCATGTAAATATGATACGAATCAGCAATCTGACAAAATCGTTTGAGGGACGCACCGTGCTGGACCGGATCGGGGCGACGTTTGAAACCGGCAAGACGAACCTGATCATCGGGCGGAGCGGTTCGGGCAAGACGGTGATGATGAAAAGTATCATCGGACTGATCCCTCCTGACCATGGTGAGATTCTCTATGACGGGCGCAACATTCTGGCCATGGGGAAAAACGAACTCAAGAGCCTGCGCCGCGAGATGGGCATGCTGTTCCAGGGGTCGGCGCTGTTCGACAGCATGACGGTGCTGGAAAACGTGTTGTTCCCTCTGGACATGTTTTCGCGCGATACGGCACGCGAACGCCGTCGCCGGGCGCTCTCCTGCCTGGAACGGGTGAACCTGGCCAATACGGGCGACCTCTATCCTTCCGAAATCAGCGGAGGAATGATGAAACGCGCCGCCATTGCGCGGGCCATCGCCCTGCAACCCAAATATCTGTTCTGCGACGAACCCAACTCGGGTCTCGACCCAAAAACGGCGCTGGTGATCGACGAACTGATTCACGACATCACCCGGGAGTATCACATGACCACTGTCATCAATACGCACGATATGAATTCGGTCATGAACATCGGCGAAAACATTGTTTTCATCAGCGAAGGGGCTAAGGAATGGCAGGGATCGAAAGAACAGGTCATCTCATCCAATAACGCGGCACTGAATGACTTTGTCTTTGCTTCCGACCTGCTCCGCAAGGCTCACGAACTGGAAGTCTGAACTTCCTTAACGATGAACGATGAACGGGGTTTGCCCGTCAGGGCATTCCTATCAATAGAAAAAGCGATCAAATCGGCTGTTGAACTCCGTATGGAGTTCCATTCGGCAAGGGCGACATTCGTATGCTATGGATATACAACTCCTGCGGACCGTTTTTTTCCGGCAGGCCGTCTTCCGGACACGACGGGGGAAGTGTCTAATGGACATGTTGGAATTATATCTCAATGCCAACCACGTTTAGTCTACTTCGCTGGGAAGATTTTGTGAACGACGAACGTCATCGTTCATCGTTCATCGTTAAATCCTTGATTTCCCAGACTTCGCCGCTCATCAGCAGGTCATACAGTTTGCGTACCGGTTTGCCGGCCTGGACTTCGCTGATTTGCTGCGCTACGGATTCGTCATAGGCAGGCGCTTCCACATCGCGGATCACACCCGTCGCCACCGGCAGGCCATCTCTCATCATGGCCAGCATCATGTGCAGCGTCATGTCCTGTTCGTGCGCGTCGTGCACCAGTATGTCTTCCGGCGTATAGCCGTCTTCGCCAACGATCACCGCTTTCAGTTTCAGCCCGTCCAGCACAAGCCCTTTCTCCCGGTGCTGTCCGAACAGCATCTTTTCGCCGTGACGGAGCGCGATGGTTTTTTCCGCACGAAACGTCCTGTCGGTAATCGCTCTGTGTATTCCGTCATTGAAGATTACGCAGTTGTCCAGCACTTCCACCACGGAGGTCCCCCTGTGCCGCGCTGCGGCGACAAAGACTTCGGTCTGGCTGGCCAGCTCTGCGTCAATCGCCCGGGCAAAAAACCGGCCGCGTGCACCCAGCGTCAGTTCTGCCGGAATAAACGGGTCTTCCACCGTGCCGAACGGCGAACTTTTTGAAACAAATCCGCGGTCGGAAGTCGGGGAATACTGTCCTTTCGTCAGGCCGTATATCTTGTTATTCATCAGGATAATGTTCAGGTCGACATTACGCCTTACGGCATGGATAAAGTGATTGCCTCCGATGGCCAGACAGTCGCCGTCACCCGTAATCAGCCAGACGCTCAGGTCCGGACGGGCGGTTTTCACGCCTGTGGCAATGGCGGCTCCACGTCCGTGAATCGTATGAAATCCGTACGTATTCATGTAGTAGGGCAGGCGCGACGAACATCCGATGCCGGAAATCACCGCTATCCGGTGGGGCGGAACGTTCAGTTCGGCCATGGCCTTGTGCAGGCTGTTCAGGGTGGCGTAGTCGCCGCAGCCCGGACACCAGCGTACATACTGGTCGCTTTTATAATCCTGGGGGGTATAGTTAACGTCTGTATTCATAAGTTCAGTCCTCCAATATTTTTGTAAATTCTTCCACCAGACGGGATACGACAAACGGCTGTCCCTTGACGCGGTTGAACGTGCAGGGACAGAATCCGTCGATCTGGCTGCGCAGGTAACCGGCAAACTGGCCGTTATTCTGTTCCGCCACCACTACTTTCCGGTAGCGGCCGAGCGTTTCTGCGGTATTTTTCGGCAGCGGCCGGATGAAGCGGAACACGGCCAGCGCTACTTTTTGGCCCTGCTGCTGCATGATCTCCATCGCCTCGTACAGGTGTCCGGCAACGCCTCCCCATCCGGCAATCAGCAGGTCGGCATCCCGGTCGCCGGCCACTTCCAGTTCGGGGATACAGTCGGCGATCCGGTCGATTTTTGCCTGTCGGACGCTCACCATTTTCTGATGATTGTCCGGGTCGGTAGAGATGGCGCTGGTATGGTAATCCTTTTCCAGTCCGCCGATGCGGTGGGCGAAGCCTTCCGTGCCGGGGACGGCCCAGTAGCGCACGAGACTTTCCGCGTCGCGCCGGCAGGCATTCCAGGGCGCATCGTCTTGATAGCCGGAGACGTAATTCGGCCGGATGTCCGGATACGCATCCAAGTCGGGAATCCGCCATGCGGCGGCGCCGTTTGCCACGAATCCGTCGGTCAGGAGGATGACGGGCGTCATGTGTTCGACCGCGAGTTTACCCGCCCAGAAAGCAGCGTCAAAACAGTCGGTTGGCGTAGAGGCAGCCAGTACGGCGACCGGGCTTTCGCCGTTGCGTCCGTAGAGCGCCTGCGTCAGGTCGGTCTGTTCACTCTTGGTCGGCATGCCGGTCGACGGGCCGCCCCGCTGCACGTCGACCACGACCAGCGGCAGCTCGGCCATGACGGCCAGTCCGATGGCTTCGCTCTTCAGCGCCAGTCCGGGACCCGAAGTCGACGTAGCGCCCAGACAGCCGGCAAAACTGGCTCCAATGGCGGTGCAGACGCCCGCAATTTCGTCTTCGGCCTGTACGGTGATCACGCCCATATCTTTCCGTTTGGCCAGTTCCTGAAGAATTTCCGTAGCCGGCGTAATCGGGTAGCTGCCGAGGAACAGTTTCAATCCGGCTTTTTCGGCGGCAGCCATCAGGCCGTAGGCTGTCGCCGCGTTTCCGTTGACGTCGGTGTAAAATCCCGGCGGGATATGCGTACTTTCGATCCGGTAGGTGGAGACGGAAGCTTGAATGTTGTTCCCGTAATTGTAGCCGTCGACCAGCGCCTTGATATTGGCCCGGGCGATGACGGGTTTCTTCGCGAATTTGCCCTGCAGCATGTGCATGGCGCTGTCCAGCGGCCTGTCAAAAAGCCAGCACACCAGCCCCAGCGTAAACATGTTCTTGCATCGCAGAACGGATTTGTTGTCCAGGCCAAAGTCCGCCAGTCCCTCGCGCACCATCGTCGAGATGGGCGCCGCCACGACCTGCCTGTCGGCAAGGCCCAGTTCTCCGAACGGATCGCCGGTCGCGAACTGGGCTTTTTCGAGGTCTCTGGCCTGGAAGGAGTCTGTATCAATGATGACGACCGCATTGGGCTTAAGCCGCTTTGCGTTCACTTTCAATGCGGCGGGATTCATCGCGACCAACACGTCGGACTTGTCGCCCGGTGTATAAATTTTCTTTGAACCCAAATGTACCTGAAAACCGGAAATCCCGCTGAGCGACCCTTGCGGGGCGCGCACCTCGGCCGGATAGTCCGGGAAGGTGGAGATGTCGTTCCCGAAGATGGCGGAAAGATTCGAGAAAATCGTCCCCGTCAACTGCATCCCGTCACCGCTGTCTCCCGAAAAACGAATGACCACCTGATCCAGGGTGGTTACTTTTGCTGTTTCTGTCATTGTAAGCAAGTATCAAAATTCATTAGACTTTTTTATTAAATCCAGCTTCCGCCAGACGGCCGGCCATCATTCACGATCGCCATAAAACGCTTAGCGTTTTGCACTTATTCAAACCTCATGCTGTTTTGCCGCTCAAAAGTACTCATTTTCCGTTGAAGCCGGTCGCCGTTTGATTTTTTTATGAAAGCAGCTTCTTCTTCAGGCTGGCAGCCAGCGCATCCACATCTGCCGCGGTCTCCGTCGCGCCGGCATGGAGCACGATGTCCGCCTGTTCGTAGTACCGGCTGCGTTCGGACAGGGAGGCCGCGATGAACTGCCTCAGTTCCTCGCCCGAACGGTTTTTCAGCACCGGGCGTGTATTCCTGCACACTTCCGTACGCCTCGCCAGTTCTTCGACGGAAAGCTCCAGATAGACCGTCGTTCCAGCCGCGTTCATAAACGCCATATTCCCGTGAAAGCAGGGAGTCCCGCCACCCGTGGAAATCACGGCATCTTCATATCCGCCCACTTCGCGAAGCGCCTCCCGCTCCATTTCGCGAAAGCCGTCTTCGCCTTCTTCCTCAAAGATCCGGCGGATCGTCCGGCAATAACGCCTTTCGATGAAGTGATCCAGGTCTGTGAACGAAAGGTTCATCTGTCCCGAAAGCGCTTTCCCCAGGGTTGTCTTCCCGGCGCCCATGTAACCGGTCAAAAAAATACGCCGCATCTGTCCTGCTGTTTTCATGCGGGCAAAAGTAATCATTTCCCGCGGAAGCTTCAAGCGTTTGCCGGAATAAGGAAGGAGTTGTCCGGAAATGAATCATGCAAATGGATCGGAGACGTTTTTTGCAAGACGAAGGTCCGTTCAGTCACGCAGGGCGCCGCTAATGATTTCACCTGCTGCGTTCGACAGGTAAGAGGACCGATTCTCCTTCCCGGTGCTCGACGGGTAACGTGATGACGGTCTGTTTGTCCGTTTCACTGTAGCGACAATAATCTCCCTGCCATTTACCGCTTATCCGCAGGATGATTTCCTTTTCTTTTTGTGTCGGGTCGCAGACTGAGAGCATCCGCCTGTCGCCGTCCCGTTCCATCATGACGATACACGGCCGGTCGGCGCAAAGGGTTTCTCCGTCAGGTATCTGAAACGAAAAAGGTTCGAAAAAGACGGACTGTATGATGTTTTTAAAGCGTACCACATGCGCTTTTTCGGTGAGACACAGCGGCTCGATGCCGGACTGTTTCATCTGTTGCTGCCAGTCGTCCTTTGTCGCAGACGGAAATACCATATAACCGTAGCTTGCGCTTTGGGGCGAAATGCCGTGATTAATCCACAGTCTGAAAACCTCTTTCTCGACGGGTTCTTCATCATACACGGAGGCGATACGGCGCCAGTTTCCGGTCGCTTTTCCCGTTTCTGCCGTGAGCACTGCCGAACCGAACGGATAATAGACCATTCCGTCGTGATACACGGCCTGACCGAGGTCGTCTTCCATAAAAACGATTTCTCCCCGGCGAAGTTTTTGTTCTACGGAAGTAACGACTTCGTAATC